>CALXJV010000008.1 GCA_944388715.1 uncultured Clostridia bacterium | reverse complement strand
ATGGCGAAAAAGTATATATAAAGTGCCAGCAACTTCTCGCCATTTTGAAAGCAAGTTATTTATGTTTTCGTAGTAGTAACATAGAATGATATTTAGATTAACTTTTTCTTCTGTAGGGGTAGAAAAAAGTAAAAAAATATAATATAATACAACTATAAAAAATTTAAAAATACAAGGAAGGGAGGAATATCACATGAAATATATTGGAATAGTAGTCGCAATGGATGAAGAAAGAGAAGAAATACTAAATTTAATGACAGAAACACAAGTGAAACAAATATACAATTTAAGATTTATAACAGGAAAAATACAAAAGAGAAATTGTGTATTAATTAAAAGTGGAGTAGGAAAAGTAAATTCTGCAAGAACAACACAAATCTTAATAGACAATTTCGACATAGACTTTGTTATAAATGCAGGAGTAGCAGGAGCAGTAAATCATTTATTAAACATAGGTGATGTAGTAATTGCAAAACATGTAGTACAACATGACTTTGATATAACAGCATTTGGTCATAGTAAAGGATATATTACAGGAGTTGGTGACAAAGTAATGTGTGACAGAGGTTTAGTATCTGCATTTGAAAACATGATGAAAAATATGGAAGAAAGATTGTATAAGATAAAAATAGGTATTGTTGCATCTGGTGACATATTTTGTACTCAAATAGAAATGAAAAATAAAATAAATGCAAAATTTAATGCTGATGTAGTAGATATGGAATGTGCTTCTGTAGGACAAGTATGTTATTTAGATGATATTCCTTTTATAAGTGTTAGATGTATATCAGATATACCAGATGGAAGTAATGAAAGGGCATTTAATGATAATTTAAAATTAGCATCAAAAAGATGTGCAAATATAATATATGAGTTTTGTTCATAAAAAATTATTTAGATTGATTCACAGAAATATAAAACTAAATATTACTTTTAATTGCATAATTATGAGAATAAAAGTAAATAATTAAATTAGGAGAAATATGTGTATCAATCAATACACATAAGAAAAAGGTTTATAGGTAAAAATCCTTTATTAAAAACCTAAATTTATAAATAAGGAGTGATTTTTTTGGAAAGAAAAATCAGAGTGGTACAATATGGTACTGGAAAAATGAGTGTATATACAATGAGGTATGTATATGAAAAAGGAGCAGAAATTGTAGGAGCAATTGATGTAAATCCAGAAGTTATAGGCAAAGACATCGGAGAAGTAATGGGATGTGAGAATAAAGGAGTAAAAGTTGTAGGTTTAGAAGATGCAGAAAATATGTTAAAAGAAACAAAACCAGATATTGCAATTGTAACAACAATGAGTTTAATTAGTGATGTTGAAGATGCTTTGATGTTATGCGCAAAATTAGGAATTAATGCAATAACAACATGTGAAGAAGCATTTTATCCAGAAAATTCAAATCCAGGAGTAACAAATAGGCTAGATGAAACAGCAAAAAGTACAAATTGTACAATAACAGGAAGTGGATATCAAGACATTTACTGGGGACAACTTATTTCTAGTATTGCAGGTTCAACACATAAAATAACAAAAATAAAAGGAAGTTCAAGTTACAATGTAGAAGATTATGGTATTGCATTAGCAAAAGCACATGGTGCAGGATTAACATTAGAAGAATTTGATAAACAAGTTGCATCAGTAGATAGAATATCAGATGAAGAAAGACAAGAAATTATAAACAAAGGGGAATATTTACCTTCATATATGTGGAATGTAAATGGATGGTTATGTGCTAAATTAGGATTAACAGTTAAATCACAGACACAAAAAACAGTACCACAAACATATACAGAAGATATTGAATCTTCAACATTAGGAATGACAGTAAAGGCAGGTATGGCAACAGGAATGAGTGCAGTTGTTACAACAGAAACAGAAGAAGGAATTACAATAGAGAGCCAATGTATAGGAAAAGTATATTCAAAAGAAGATTTTGATAAAAATGAGTGGACAATTGAAGGAGAACCTAATACTACATTAATTATAAATAGACCATCTACCGTAGAATTGACATGTGCATCTGTAGTAAATAGAATACCAGATGTTATAAATGCAAGAGCAGGTTATGTTCCAACAGAAGAAATGGGAGAATTGAATTATAGAATTAAACCATTAAATGAATATGTAAAATAAAGATATTATAGTGAAATTTATTACTAATTTTAAAAAGCCGGAAGTTATATTATAAGATTTTTATAATATAACATTCGGTTATCAAATTTTTGTATAGCATTTTAGCTTTTTTGAAGCGATTTTGAAAAAAGTATGTACTTTTCTTTCAACTTATGCTATAATATAAGTAGTGGGAATTTATTTTATTATATGGAGGTAAAAGGTATGTTTGAGAGTAAATATAGTAAAGTATTAACAGTAATATTAGTTATAGTAATAATTGCAATATTAGGTTTATTAGGTTTTTTAGGATATGATTGGTATAGAAAGTATTTCTTGGAGCAGGAAGCATTAGACTTTGTTGATAATTATACAGCAGAAGTAACAGACAATGAAGATACAAATACATCTGATGAGAATACTACAGCAACAAACCCAATAGATAGTATAGAAAAAACAAATACAGTATCTGGTAGTGGAAACGAAATGCCAACATATAAAGGATTTAATGTAGTAGGAACAATAGAAATCCCAGCAATAGACATAGAATATCCTATATTACAAAAAGTAAGTAAAAGTTCACTTGAAACTTCAGTTGCAATGCTTTATGGAGCTGGAATAAATCAAGTAGGAAATACAGTTATTATAGGACATAACTACAGAAATGGACTATTTTTCTCTAACAATAAGAGATTAAACAATGGAGATAAAATATATGTAACAGACAACTCAAAAAACAGATTAACATATACAATTTATAACAAATTTGAAACAACTCCAGAAGATGCAAGTTTCTATTCTAGAGATACAGCAGGAAAACCAGAAATTACATTATCAACTTGTAATGACGACAGTAGTAAAAGATTAATAATATTTGCAAGTGCTGAATAATAAAAAATTTTAATACATAGAAAGAACATTAGAATTATAATCTAATGTTCTTTTTTCATATATTAGGAAAGTCATACAGACCTTCTAATATATAAAAACACTTTTACTAATGTAAAATTAGCACAGAATAAATTCACGGAAAGCCAAAGAGAAAATTCAAAATATAAGGCTTTCCGATCTGTTTTAGATTATAGGAAATTACATTTCATATAATCTAAAAAACAAAAATTTTCTAATAGCATAAAATATTTGTGTCGAGATTAGTTTTTAATATAAGTCATTATAAATTACATTGCTTGATTTCCAGGAATAAAATAATCAACAACACCATAAATTAAAGCTCCTATTATAGCTGCCATCCAAGAAATTGTATAACCAGCTACAAAAAATTGAGTAACATATAATGTAATAGCTGCTAATGCAAAACCTACAAAACCTTTACCAAAAGGACTAGCATGTAATCCTGTAAATTTTACAACTAAATAGTCTATAACACTTAAAACAACAGCAGCAATAATAAGTGTTGCAAAATTATTAATACTAAAACCTGGAGTAAAGAATGCTGTAACAGCTAATACGATAGCAGCAGCTACTAATCTACCAACAATTTGCCATACTGTCGAAGTTCCTGTTTTAGCATTAGTTCCTCTTGTTTCTGACATAATATATAACCTCCTTAGTTTTTGTTCAATTATAGGAAAAATTGTATTTCCTATAATTAAAATTATTGTACACAAATTATACTTACGTAAAACTTGGTACGTGAACAAAGATGCGATATGTTAGTTAATTAAAATGATAAAGTATAGAAATCATGTCGCTTTTGTTCAATTATAGGAAACTGTATTTCCTATAATTAAAATTATTGTACACAAATTTCACTTACGTAAAATTTGGTACACGAACAATGACGCGAGCTTAAAATGCTACAAACAGAAAAAATATTATAGAAGCCCGCTATTGTTCTTTTCTTTTAATGCAATTTTTTCAGGTTCTAAAAATATTATTTGCAAAAAAAAAATAATTATTCAAAACAAGTATAAAATAATTAATAGTTGTAAAAAATACAGACATAGAAAAAATAAAAAAATATGAGCAATTAATTACAAGTTTAGTAAAAAATTGGTAACATAGTTAAAGTATTTTAAATTTGCTCAAATGGAGGTCTTTTTGTGTTAATAACTTTTTTTAGATCAATTGTTTTATACATAATAGTTTTAATAGTAATGAGATTAATGGGAAAAAGAGAAATAAGTCAAATGCAACCATTTGAACTTGCTATTTCGATTATGATAGCAGATTTAGCATCAATTCCAATGACAGAAATAGGAATTCCAATATTTAATGGAATTATACCAATATTAGGATTGTTAGTAATGCACTTAATAATTTCAGTAATAAATATAAAAAGCATAAATTTAAGAAAAGTAATATGTGGGAAACCAAGTATATTGATATATAGAGGAAAAATAGATGAAAAAGTTTTAAGAAAAGAAAGATTTACAATAAACGAATTACAAGAAAGATTGAGGAGAAATAATATTGTAAATTTAGGTGATGTAGAATATGCAATATTAGAAACAAGTGGAGAAGTAACAGTAATACAAAAACCAGAAAAAAGAGGAACAATACCTGAAGATTTTAATATTGTACCAGAATATGAAGGAATACCATATGATTTAGTTATTGATGGAAAAGTAATAGATCAAAACTTAGAAAAAATAGGTAAAGATTATAAGTGGTTAGAAAAACAATTAGTGCCATTTAAAATGAAACCAAAAGAGGCATTAGTTGTAACAATAGATGGAAAAGGGCAAATTTTCTGTCAAAAAAAGGAAGGAAAGAAAAAATAGAATGGCGAAAGAATTTATTATATGTACAATTATTATTATAGGAATAGTAATTGGAAATGGTGTAACACAAGGTTATACCAGAGATTCAATTGAAGATATAAATGCAAAGTTAGAAAGTTTAGAACAAACATTGAATGAAGAATTAGAAATAAATAATAATGAAAAGAAAAATGAACAAATAGAATCTGAAGAAAAGACTATAAATGGAGAAGAGGAGGTTAAAATTACAGAGATAGAAAATAAAGGAGAGGAAATATACAAGGAATGGGAAGATATGTTTTCAAAATTAGCATATTATATCGAACATGAAGAACTTGAAAAAGTTTCAAGAAATTTAGAAAATGTAAAGACATATGTTAAATTAGAACAGTACGAAGATGCAATAAAAGAAATTAATGAAGTTATATTTGTATTAAATCATATTGAAGAAAAATATTCTTTTAATTTACAAAATATTTTTTAGGGACGTGCCAAATCGTTCCAAAATAAACCCAAAAGGGACAGACCTCAAAAAAGATATAAATACTTGATTTTTATAATTTTGAGGTCTGTCCCTTTTGGGTTTATTTTGGAACGATTTCGTATGTCCCTATCGTTCCATTTCATTTATTTCTGCATATTTTTTCAATTTTTTATAAACTAAATCATTAATAGTACCAGAAGGGAATTTACCATTTTTATCTTTTTTACCAGCAGGAACACCAGTTAAAATTTCAATACCTTCTTCTATTGTTGATATAGCATAAATGTGGAATAATTTATTTTTTACAGCATCAATTATTTCATCAGATAATTGAAGATTATCAACATTTTGTACAGGAATCATTACACCATGTTCTCCATTTAGACCACGCATTTTACATATTTGGAAAAATCCTTCAATTTTTTCATTTACGCCCCCAATAGGTTGTATTTGGCCTTTTTGATTTACAGAACCAGTAACTGCTATAGCTTGATTTATAGGAATACCTGAAAGACTAGAAAGTAATCCATATAATTCTGTACTAGAAGCACTGTCACCATCCACACCATTATATAATTGTTCAAAACATATACTAGCTGTTAAACATAAAGGAATATCTTGTGCAAACATTTCTCCTAAATATCCTGAAAGAATAAGTACACCTTTAGAATGTGAAGGTCCAGAAATTTCAACTTCTCTTTCAATATTTACAACTCCACTTTTTCCAGTATAAGTGTTAACTGTTATTTTTGCAGGTTTTCCAAATGTATAATCTCCAATACTCATAACAGTTAAACCATTTAATGTACCAACTTCGAAACCAGAAGTGTTTATAAGAAGAGAGTTTTCTCTAATCATTTCTACATATTTAGAGTCATATTTTTTAACTCTGTTAATTCGCTCATCTAGAGCTTTTTGCACAAATTTTTCTGTAACTATTTTTGATCTAGATAATTTTGCCCAAGTTGCAGCTTCACCAACTACTTGTATTAAATCATCAAAACGTGTAGAAAGTTTTTTATGACTACCAGCTACTTTTGAAGCATATTCTACAAGTCTTGCCATTGCAGATTTATCTAAATGTGGTAATTCTTCATTTTCACAAAAACCATGTACAATTCTAGCTAATTTATTTAAGTTTTCGTCTGTTATAGGTGCATCATCTTCAAATTCTACTTTGATTTTGAATAATTTTCTAAAATCAGAATCCATTGCAAGTAAAGTTTGATAAATATTAGCATTTCCAATTAATATTACCTTTAAATTTAAAGGAATTGGTTCTGGCTTTAAAGATACTAAAACCATCGAAGACCTTTGGTCGGCAGTATTTTCTATTCCAATATTTTTTACTCTTAATGCTTTTTTTAGAGCTTCATAACACATACCATTTGCAAGTAAATCTTTAGCTTGAAAAATTATATATCCTCCATTAGCTCTTTGCATTAATCCGGCTTTTAACATTGTGTGGTCAGTTTTTAATGAACCATAATAGTTTTCATATTCTAGTGAACCGAAAATATTATGATAAGAATAATTAGTGTCCATGATAACTGGTGCACCTTCACGGTTTGAGTTATCTACAAAAAGATTTACTCTGTAATTTAGTGTTGGATCAGGTTTTTTTACCACAGGATTTTGTTGTGCCATTTGTACATTTTGATGAGAATCATCTTCTAAGAATGTAGAAATATTTTTTAGTACATCTTGTTTTACATCTGTTAAAAATTTATTAATTTTTTTATTTCTTTTATATTTTGATTTCAAATAATTAATATGAACATTAACTGTCAAAAGAGCAACATTAGATTGCCATTCAGATATTTTTTTGTCAGATTGTCTTTCAATTTCTTTTATTTGTCCTATAACATTCATAATTTGTTCTTGTACAATAAGAGAATTCTTTTCATATTCTTGTTTAAGCTCATCTTCTAATTTGTCAAATTCTTCTTCTTCGATTGGTTTTCCATCTACAATAGGTGTCATATATATACCATTTTGTGCAGATCTTACAGAAAAATTATATTTAGCAGCATCTGAATTTAACTTTTCTAATAAAATAGCTCGTTTTGATTCATATTCTTGCTTTATTAAAGCTTTTTCTTTTTCAAAATCATCAGCATTAAAAGTTTTCTTAATGTCTTTTTTAATTTCTTTAATAAAACCATCCATAGAATCTTTAAATTCTTTTCCTTGCCCAGCTGGTAATTCAACAGCTATAGGTTCATTAGGATTATCGAAATTATAGATATAACACCAATCAGAAGGAACTTTCTTTTTTGAGGCAATTTTGTCTAAATAGTTTTTTGTATACATAGTTTTGCCTACACCACTTGGTCCTTCCAAATATAAGTTATATCCTTTTATATTTACTTGAATTCCAAATTCTAAAGCACTTATACCTCTATCTTGACCAATACCTTCATGAAGAGATTCTAATTCTTTTGTAGTGTCAAACTTAAAAACATCTGAATTACAAGTCATTTTTAAATCCTTGTAATTTAATTCATTTTGATTTTTCATTTGTTACCTCCAATTTTTTTAGTGATGATTTTTTTTCTGTTCCTAAAACCATCAAAATCATTATATGTATTTTATATTAGTTAAATCAATTTGTAAATAAAAATTACAGATTTTTTTAAAAAAATTTTATAAAAAGTATTGACAAATATTATTAAAAACATTATAATTTATAAATGTCAAGAGTAATGCAGGTGTAGTTCAATGGTAGAACCTCAGCCTTCCAAGCTGATGACGTGGGTTCGATTCCCACTACCTGCTCCAATAAAAAACTTACAAACTTATATAGTTTGTAAGTTTATTTCTTATTATATTTTTCTCCGCCAATATATACACTATGGACTAAAATCCTTTTGTTTCCTGTATTATCACATGTTGATAAAGTTAATAACTTATCTGACTTGTCAGGTACAAGATTATATGAGATAGAACTTCTTTTCAACATTTCTGTAATATATTTTGATTGTTCTTCCTCAGTAACTATATTAGATTTTATTGCATAATCTTCTGGTTCTTCAATATAAGACGAAAATACTTTATAGTTTAATTTTTCAGTTTCAGTATAAATTTCTATTACAATATCATTTCCTAATTCATTATTTATAATTTTTTGTAATGGTTCAAACATTAAACCAGATTTTATATTATGACCATATATAACTGTATTTTTATCAATAAAATCTTTAGAATTTTTATAATCCATAAAAATCCATCCACATGTATTATATTCTTTATTTATATCTCTATGAAGATAATAGTCATTGTCAGTTGTTTTTACAATAGGATAATTTATTTCAGTGTTTTCAATTTTTATCCATCCTACTACATCAGAATTTATATTTTTTAAGTTTTCAAAATTAATTGGATTTTCAACATTTTCAGTATTTTCACTTTGGGTAGAGAAACCAATTTCAATCATATTATCTATTAAATTATCAGTTTTTTTGTTGTATATAAACCATCTAAGCAAATTAATAAATGCAAATAAAAAAATTATCAGCAAGATTAAAAAAACTATAATTTTGCGTTTTTTTATTTTTATCTTATTCTTTTTTTCAAAATGCTTTGCCATCTAACACTCCTAAATCTAATAAGAGGCATATAACTAACTTAGTATGCCTCTTATATTTATAAATTATTTTTTCTTTATTACTATAATCATACCGATTAAAGAAACAATCATTATTGATACTAAAGCTATTATATTCATATCTCCAGTATGTGGGGAAGTAGTTAGTGATTCAGCTACTTCTGCTATTTTTGAATTATTTTCTTCACCTTTTTGTACATCATTAGCATTTTGTACATTTTCATTATTTTCTATTTCTTCGTTGTTACCAGGATTATTTTCAGGGGCTCCAACATTTCCTGTATTTCCGGTGTCACCTGTGTTTCCAGTATCTCCAGTACTTTCGCTTGCTTCTGTTATATTTAATTTAACTTGAGATACTATAGTTTTTACTGTACCGTCTCCTTGTTTTGCATTTACAGAAACTGTTACAATAACTTCACCAGCTTTTAATCCTGTTACTAATCCATTTTCATCTACAGTTGCTATTGAAGGATTAGAAACTGCATATGTAGTACTTTCTATTATATCAGTAATATTAGTAGGACTAAATGTAACTCCAACTTGTGTATTAGCACCTTCTATGATTGAGCTATTTTCAACAGAAACTATAATTGAATCAATATGTTTTTCTGTAACTTCTATTTCAATAGAATCTGTCAAACCACTATCTGTTGATACTGTAATTGTTGCTCTTCCAGCTTTTAAGGCTGTTACATTTCCTTCTTGATCTACTTTTAAAATACTTTCATCACTTGATGTCCAATTTATATTATCAGTTGCATCTGCAGGAGTAAGAGTTGCTCCTAATTTTATGATGTCATTTATGAGCATTGATTCTATTTTATTATTTATGGTAATTGAATTTGCTAAAATTTCTGTTACTTCTACATTTCTTGAAGCTGTTATTCCATTTCCATAATCAACAGTAATTACTGCTGTACCTGGTGCTATAGCAGTTACAACACCATTTTCATCAACAGTTGCAATATTTTCATTACTTGATTTCCATGTAGCTGTTGGTGTTATAGTTGCATTTTCTGGATTAAGTATAACATTTAGTTTTCCTGTTTGTTTTCTAACTAATTCTAAAGGTTGAGTTTGATTTTCTATTGTAACACTTTTTAATTCTGTATCAACTGTAATTGAGCAAGTAGCTGTTTTTCCATCTAATGTAGCAGTAATTATAACTGTACCTGGTGCTACTGCTGTTACAAGTCCATTTTCATCTACTGTTGCAATATCGTCATTTCCTGATGTCCATTGTACATCATCTATTGAAGGGTCAGCATCTGTTGGATTTTTGCTTACAGTTAATTGTACTGTTTTTTTAGTTCCATTTGCGATTAAGTTTTCACTATCTAAATTTAAAGAAATTGATTCTAATGCACATGTAACAGTAACTTCACATTTAGCAGTAAGGCCTGAAACAGTAGATGCTGTTATTGTTGTAGTACCTGGTGCAATTGCAGTTATATTTCCATTTTGGTCAACTGTTGCAATGTTTTCCTTACTTGATTTCCAAGTAATAGTTGTATCTTCTGTTGTGTTTTCAGGTAATATTGTAGTTGTTAATTTTTCTTGTTTACCTTTTTCTATTGATGTAGTATTTTTGTTTAATGTTAATGTATCAATTTCTACTGTTGGTACTGTTACTATAATTGTATCAGAAATTCCATTTACAGTTTCAGCTGTAATGTTTGCTGTTCCAGGAGCAATAGCTTGTACTATTGTATTTCCTTGGTCATCTTGTGTAACTGTAGCAACAGAATTATTGTCTGATGTCCATTTTAAAGCTTTTGACTCTACAAATTCGTCAGGACTAAAGCTAACATTTAATGCTTCTGTTTGACCTTTATATAATGTAAGGTCTCCATTATCTATGTTTATACTTTCTATATGTGCTTGTACTGTAACATTACATTTTGCTTCAAATGTTTGTTGAGTAGAATTAGTATTCATAGTTACTATGATTTCAGTTGTTCCAGCATTAACTCCAGTTACTGTTCCATTTGCGTCAACAGTTGCAATATCTTTATTTGAAGATTTAAATGTTATGCTTGCAGTTTCATCTGCTTGTGTTGGAATTGTTGTAACTTTAATATTTGCTGTTTTTGATTTGTCTAGAGTAATTGAATTAGTATTTAGTGTCATTCCAGTATAAGGTTGATTTACTGTTACTTCACATTTTGCAGTTTTACCACTTTTAGAAGCTGTGGCAGTAATTGTAGCTGATCCTTTTGAAACTGCTGTTATTTGTCCATTTGAATTAACTGTTGCCACATTTGGATTACTAGATTCCCATGAAATAGTTCCTTGATCAGAACCTTCTGGAACATATGAAACAGATAATGTATCTGTATTTCCTACCCATAAAGTAGAAGCTGTTTTATTTAATGAAATAGATTCTTCTGGATTTACTGTTATTGTATAGTTTTTAGAAAAATCACCTAAACTTGCTGTTAACGTGGCAGTTCCAGCTGATACACCTGTTACTGTTCCATTTGTATTTACAGTAAAGATAGCAGGATCTGAAGATGTCCATTTTACATCTGATAATTGAATTGGTGTTTGTTCTAGCGACCAACCATTATTAGTAATTCTTACTTGTGTAGGTGAAATTGTTTCTCCTATATCAATTGAACTTGAAGCATTTAATCCAGTAATTGATAATGTTACTGGGCAAGTTGTTGGTGAAACTGTTATAGTGTCAGTACTTTGAGCTGTTCCTGTATATGTAGCGATTTCAGTAGCGTTTTGTTGAGAGAAAACTTGTACCCACCATGTTTGACCAGAAGAAGAAGTATAACTTCCAATTCCTATTGAACTAAACCAGTCTGTTAAAATATTTGCTTTATGACCAGGTGAATTCATCCATGCATCCATCGCTCCTTCTGCTATACGGCTTCCTGCAGTAATGTTTTCGGCATTAACAAATATACCAGAAGAAGTATGTCCAAGACCGAGTGCAGATGTGCCATCAGGTCTGGTATGTTCAAAATAAATTGCTATTTCAGCAGCTCTTAACATTGCATAATCACATAAACTTTTATCTAATGATAAAGAACTTAAATCCACTGCTTGACGTTCTTGATTAACTAAACTAAGTATTTCATTAGCTTTATCATAATTTTTTGTACCATTAATTGTTACTGTGAAATTTTCAACTGCAAGAGATGTCGGAACTGAGATCAAAGTTGATATGATTACAAAAATTAATAATATTGCTATGATGTTATTTAATAATTTTTTTGTATTCATAAAAGAACCCCCCTTATTTAATTTTTTTATATACTAAATATATACTGTTTTGTTTAATTAGTCAATAGATTTTGAAAAAGCTATACTGAATTTTTCTATATTTTCCTTAATTTTGCAACAAAAAAGCCTTCATATAAATCAGACGGACAAATACATAAAGTACCATCGATACTAACAGGTAAAATGTCTATATCTGAAAACTGGCTTAAATCAATAGGGACAATTTCAACTTTGTTTGATTTTATAAAATGTTGTAAAATTTCTTCATTTTCTTTAGCTAATATTGAACATGTGGAATATATCATTTCATGTCCAGGTTTTAAAAGGGTTATAGCTTTTTTCAATAAGTTAAATTGAATTTTTGTAGACCTATTTACTAAATCTTCTGTAAAATATTTTTCTAATTTATTATCATTAATATTAATTGTTCCACTTCCACTACAAGGAGCATCTAATAAGATTTTATCAAAAGAAAGGAAATCATCTAAAGTCCTAGAATCTTTTACCATAACATTTATCCTATTGGCGGATTGAAGATTGATATTGTATTTTAATCTTTCAGCTCTAATCTTATTTTTTTCACAGGCAGTGATAAAAGCCTTGTTAGAAGAAAGAGTTAACATTTGAGTGGCTTTACCCCCGGGAGCAGATGCCATGTCCAAAATATTTTCGTTTTCTTGGGGTGACAATATAATAGGAGGAATCATAGAAGATAAACTTTGTAAATAAATTTCACCACTTTTATAGATTTCTAAATTTTTAATTTGATCTATTGAAATGTTTTCCATTATTAAAGCATCTGTATACCATGATACTTCTTTATATTTAAATCCTAAATTATCAAAAAAATTTTTTATATAACTAATATTTGTTTTTAATGTGTTAGCTCTTAAGGTTACAGGTCTTTTTTGAGAATAACCTTTGATTATTTTATTACTTATATTTTCTCCATATTGATATATTAACATATTATATAAAAATTCGGGAATATTATTTTTCATAGATATTTTTTACGATTATATATCGTAACTCCTTCCTTTATAGATTTTAGTAAATATATGATACTATAAAGAAGGGAAAAATGCAAAAAATCTACAAAAACTATTGAACTTTTAAAAATTATAATGTAAAATATTGTCAATATAGTTAGAAGTTAATTTATTAAAATATTAAAAATTTAAAAAATATAGTTAAATTAATAATTTTTATTAAACCTATTTGACAATCTTTAAATTTTTATTCAAAAATTAATCAATTATAATTATTAATTCTTAATATCCTAAAAATTATTCTTTTATAATATAAAACAAAAATTCAAGAAACTTGTATATTCTTAATAAAATTAGTTTACAAAAGTAAGTATTCATCTTTTACCCCCATTAACTTGGTTTTATCAAGATTTTATAATTTGATTTATAAATGACAGTTTTTTATTCGAATGATAATATAAATTCCCAATTGTGTATTACAAAATTAAAAGTATATATAATAATTTTTTAAATAAAAACTTCTAGCTATAAAAATAAAGATTAATAAATTTGATTCATCAAAATATTTTAATTCTTAATATAATCTAATTATGAATTGAAAATTATGGATTAAAATGCTTGAAAAAGCATTCTAAATTTATTACAATGGAAAGGAGAAAAAGAACATGAACAATAGTGAAAAAACAAAGAAGGTAGAAATATTACCATTATCAAATGATTATGTATTTAAAAGAATATTTGCGAAAGGAGGCAATGAGAGAATATTAAAAAGTCTGCTAGAAGCAATATTAGAAATAGAAATACAAAAAATTGAAATAAAAAATCCAGAGATACCAAAAGAATCGATAAAAGAAAAATTAAGTATATTAGACATAAAAGCAGAGATAAACGGAAATATTATGCTTGATATTGAAATGCAAGTAGGAAATACAACAGCAATAGATAAAAGACTAGTTGTATATAGTTCAAAATTAGTAGCGGGAGACATAAAAGTATCAGAAAAATATCCAGATGCAAAAAATACAATAGTAATATGTATAACAACAGATAATATATTAAAAAGAAATGCATATTTAAGTATAGCAAAATTAAAATTTGAAAAAACACAAGAAAAAAGATATGCAGAAATGGGATATGAAAAAGAAGATGAATATTTAACAGACATGATAAGTTATTACATAATAGAGTTAACAAAATTTAAAGAAAACAAACCAAGAACAGGGGATTTATTAGAAAAATGGTTATTGGTAATAGGGGGCGATGAAGAAATGATGAAAAAGTGTAAAAAAGAAGAAGGGGAAATTAAAGAAGCAATAGAACAATTAGAGGAAATGAGTGCAGATGAAAAAGAAAGAGAAATATATGAAATAAGGGAGAGAAGTAGATTAGTTTACAATACAGAAATGTATGAAGCAAAGAAAAAAGGTATAGAAGAAGGTGAACTAAAAAAATCAAAAGAAATAGCTAAAAAAATGTTAGAAAAAAATGTAGATATTGAAACAATCGAAGAAATAACAGGATTAACAAAAGAGGAAATAGAAGATATAAGAAAAGAATAAATTTATTATGTTAATGGAATAATAAATAATTGCTATTTCCTTGAAGGAACATCGTTAACAGGAAATGGGAGTCAGGACTATATAGGTGCAATAAATATGAAAAAACAGGAATATATGAGTTCAGAAATCTTTGTAAGTGATTTAAATGCAAATAATAATATATGGAAAATCGTTGCTGGAAATAATAATGGTTATCCAATTTTTTATTGGCAGTGAGCTCGACAATGGGGATTTAAGATTGATTTAAAGATACAGAGTAACTTAAAAAATGGTTACTCTGTATTTTTCTCAAGTTATTACAGTTCAGTAATTATTAATATCCTATAAATTATTTTTTCATAATCTAAATTATCATAAGAATATAAAAATATGAGAATTTTGTCAAAAAATTTGATAAAAATATTTTAATATTGATAAAAATAGTTGATATTTTTTATAATTTAATATAAAATCTATAAAGACTAACGATAAGGAGGATATGAATGATTACTTTAGAAGATGTTAGAAAAAATGAGGAAGTTGAAGCTCTTATATTAGGAGCACAAAAACAATTGGATGGACTTCGGATACACAGAACATAGCCATAGGCACATATCAATAGTTTCAAAAAGAGCAGGAGATATTTTGCAGAAATTGGGATATCCAGAAAGAACAATCGAATTAGCAAAAATAGCCGGATATTTACATGATATAGGAAATTGTGTAAATAGGACAGACCATGCACATAGTGGAGCAATAATGGCATATAACATTTTGAAAGATATGGGAATGCCAGTACAAGAGAGGACAGAAATCATGATGGCAATAGGAAATCATGATGAAAAAACAGGTACAGCAGTAAGTGACATATCGGCAGCGTTAATATTAGCAGATAAATCTGATGTGCATAGGGATAGAGTTACAAACCAAAACTTATCAACATTTGATATTCATGATAGAGTTAATTATGCTGTAACAAAAGCAAATTTAGAATTGAATACAGATGAAAGAAAAGTAATTTTAAATTTAACGATAGATACTCAATTATGTCCGGTATTAGATTATTTTGAAATATTTATGGATAGAACAATGATGAGCAAATATGCAGCAAAATATTTAAAAATATGGTTTGAATTAGTAATAAATAATACAAAATTATTATAATTGTATAGATTATGGCAAATGATATATGAATGATAATAGAAGTATGATAAAATATGTTAATAAAAATATTATATATAAATTAAAGTTATAGAAAGGAAAGAGAATAATGAAAAAAATAAAGATATTCACAATAATAATACTAATAATATTAATAACTATGGTTTCTTTTTTTGGAGTATATGTACATGTACAAAATAGAATGGAAAATAAAGTTAGAGACTATGAGTTAGATATGGACTTAAAAGGAGCTAGATATGCTAGATTATCAGTAAATACAGAAAGTACAGATGTTATAAAAGATGCTGATGGAAATGAAGTAGAAACAGAGGAAGAATTAACTGATGAGCAATTAGCTGAAAAAGGATATACAAAAGAAAGTGTACCTAATAATAGTCAAGAAAGTTTAACAGCAGAGAATTATCAAAAGTCAAAAGAAATAATAGAAGAGAGATTAAAATCTCAAGGAGTAGGAGAGTATGAAATATCTTTAGATAATGAAACAGGAGATATTCTTGTACAAATACCAGAAAATGATTCAACAGATAACTTAGTAAGTAATATGAATACAGTAGGAAAATTTGAAATAACAGATGCAGAAACAAAAGAAGTATTAATGAATAATGGAGATATAAAAGCAGTAAATGTAATGTACGGATCAGACTCATCTGCTGGTGGAACAATGGTATATCTAAACATCGAATTTAATAAAGAAGGAAAAGAAAAATTAAAAAATATAAGTAATACTTATGTAGAATCTGATGATACATCAACAGAGAATACAACATCAGAAAATACAACAACTGATGCAAATACAACAAATACTGAATCAACAGAAAATACTACAACAAATACAGCAACAGAAAACACAACTGATAATACAACCACAAATGAGACTACAGAAGGAACAACAGAAAATACAGAAGAATCAACAGAAACTACTAAGAAAGAAATAACTATGAAGGTTGATGATGAAGAAATAATGACAACAACATTTGATGAACCAATAGAAAATGGACAATTACAATTATCAATAGGAAGTGCATCAACAGATACATCTACTATACAAGAGAATATCAGACAAGCTACACAAATGGCAAGTGTATTAGATTCAGGAAATTTACCACTACAATATGATTTACAATCAAATGAATATGTGTTATCAGATATAACAAATACAGAAATCGAATATATAGCATTAGCAGTTGGAATTGTTTTATTAATTGGATTTATAGTATTAATAATAAGATTTAAATTAAATGGATTCTTGTCAGCAATAGCTTTTATAGGATTAATAAGTCTATATTTATTAGTTATTAGATATACAAATGTAAGCGTTTCATTACAAGGAATAGTAGGAATAATAGTAACAATTTTCTTAAATTACATTTTTATAAGCAAGATATTATCAAAAATTAAAAATAGTGATGATACTAAGAAATTAGAAAATGTAAAACAAGGAGTTAAAGAAGGATATAAAGAATTCTTTATAAAACTTGTACCAATATGTATATCAATAATAGCACTTTGCTTTGCAAGTTGGACAACAATTAGTAGCTTTGGAATGGTAATGTTCTGGGGAATTACTTTAATGGCATTATATAATTATTTAATTACAGTAACTATGTTAAAATTAAAAGCAGAAAAATAGGAGGTATTTGCAGATGAAACAATTAATAAAAAGTAAACAACTAAAAATTGTATTAATTGTATTAATAATAATAGCAGGAATTGCAATGATTGCTGTAAAAGGATTTAACTTTGATTTAAAATATCAAGATACTCAAAGAGTAGAATTATACTTAGAAACAGAATTTAATATAGCAGATATAAAACAAATAACAAATGAAGTATTTGGAAATCAAAAAGTTATGATACAAAAAGTAGAAGTATTTGAAGATTCAGTTTCAATTACAACTACATCAATATCAGATGAACAAAAAAATAATTTAATAACAAAAATAAACGAAAAATACGGAACAGAACTAAAAGCAGAAGATATACAAATAGAAGATATAGCACATACAAGAGGAAGAGACATCATAAAACCATATATAATTCCATTCGCAATAGCTGTAATAGCTACATTAGTTTATATTGGAATAAGATATTATAAATTAAATACTGCAAAAGTTATATTAAAAAGTATAGGAATATTGTTGTTATCTCAAGTATTATTGTTTAGCGTTATAGCCATAACAAGAATACCAATAGGAAGATTAACAATTCCAATGGTAATTTTGGTATATCTATTAACTTTATTTGGAATGACAAGTAGATACGAGAAAAACTTAGCGAACAGAAAAAAAGAAGAAGTGGAACATTAGGGACGTGTCAAAATGGACAAAAAATGGTCAAAAGGGACAGGTCAATAACCGTTAAAGATTGGTAAAAGATGATACTCTGGGGCTATATATAATATAAAATCATTCACAATTTTGTATAAGCTAAATTTTCGAAGAACTAACACAATAAAACCATGAGCCTCTTTCACTCAGACCCTCACTAACGTGAGTACCGTGAACATCCCTCATGGTTTTATTGGTTATTTCTAACTTCAAATTTAGATACGCAAAATCGTTCATTTTTTTATATTATATATAGCCCCAGAGTATCATCTTTTACCAATCTTTAACGGTTATTGACCTGTCCCTTTTGACCATTTTTTGTCCATTTTGACACGTCCCTAATGTTCCATTTCAACTACTGTTACTCCCATTTCACCCTCACCAAAGGTTCCTAGCCTAAAAGATTTTACATGAGGATTGGTTTTTAAAAATTTATGAATACCATCTTTCAATTTTCCAGTGCCTTTTCCGTGAATAATTCTTACAGTTTCTAATTTTGCTAAAGAGCAATCATCTAAAAATTTATCAATTACAAAATTTGCATCTTCAACATTCATTCCGATTACATTTATTTCTGGTTTAACATTTATACTTTTAGAAAAATTTGAAAAAGAATTGTTAGAGCCAGAAGATGATACTGATTTTGATGATTTCCTAGATTTATTAGAAGTTTTAGAAGTGTTAGTTTCATTTATTTCTTGCAATAAGTCAATTTTTATATTCATTTTTATACTACCAATTTGTACTTGAACTTCACTATTTCTAGAAATATTTGAAACAATAATTCCATTTTGATTTAGTGAAGTTACAAAAATTTCTTTTCCAGGTTTAATTTCATCTTTCTTAATAGAATTATTTTTTTCTATATTTTGAGAAGGGATATCTTCAAGTTTTATATTTCCAATTTTATCATTTAAAGAATTTCTCAAAGAATTTATATTTTTAGAATTTTTTATATCTGATAAGTTTTTTATAATCTCATTTGCATCTTCTTTAGCTTCTAATAATATATTTCTAGCTTTAATTTTAGCTTTATTAATAATTTCTTTTTCTTGTTTTTCTTTTTCAAGATTTTCCTTTTGCAATTTTTCTTTTAGCAAAGAAATTTCTTGAGATTCTTTCAATATTTTTTCTTTTTCATTTTCAATAGAAAGTTTGTCATAATATATTTTTTTTAAAAGTTCTTCAAATTCGATGTCATTTGAAGACATTAAATTTTTAGCTTTTTCAATAATATGATTATCTAATCCCAATTTTTTGCTAATTTCAAAAGCATTACTTTTTCCAGGAACACCAATTAGTAATTTATATGTTGGTGATAATGTTTCAACATCAAATTCTACAGAAGCATTTTCAAAACCAGAAGTTACTAAAGCATATTTTTTTAACTCTTGATAATGTGTAGTTGCAATTGTAAGTGCACCTGTATTTTTGAAGTAATCTAATATTGATATAGCAAGATTAGCACCTTCTAATGGGTCAGTACCAGAACCTAATTCATCTACTAAAATTAAAGAATTTTCATTTGCATTTTTGGTAATATCTACAATATTTGTCATATGTGAAGAAAAAGTACTTAATGAATCAGCAATACTTTGGTCATCACCTATATCAGCAAAAATATTTTCAAATACAAATATACTAGATTTTTCATCAGCAGGAATATTTAATCCACTACAAGCCATACAGGTAAGTAATCCAACTGTTTTTAAAGTTACAGTTTTTCCGCCAGTATTTGGACCTGTAATTAATAAAGTAGAAAAATTTTTGCCAAGTTCAATAGAAATAGGTACAACATTAGAACTGTCAATTAAAGGGTGTCTGGCACTTATTAAAGAAATTTCTTTTTCAGAATTAATTTTGGGAGTAATACCTGCTATAGATTTAGAATATTTGGCTTTTGCAAAAATGAAATCTAAAGAACCAATTATTTCTAAATCTGTTTTTAATTCTTCTATATATGGATAAAATAAAGAAGTTAGTTTTTGTAATATTTTTTCAATTTCAACTTCTTCTTCTAATCGTAGTTGATTAATTTCATTATTTAGCTCAAAGATTGATATAGGCTCTATAAATAATGTAGAACCAGCATTAGAGACATCATGTACAAAACCTTTTACCTGACTTCTGTATTCTTCTTTTATAGGAATTACAAACCTATCATTTCTTATTGTGACAACATTTTCTTGAATATATTTAGAAAAGTTAGAAGAATGAATTATAGAATTTAGTTTAGAGCGAATATCTTGCTCTAAAGTTCTTATCTTTTTTCTTATTTTTTGTAATTCTGCAGAAGCTCTATCATCAATTGTATTTTCATCAATGATAGAAGTAGAAATTGTTTTTGTGATACTTTCATTAGTATATAGATTAGAAAAAAGTTCTTCTAAAATAGGAAATTCTTCTTTATTTATATAATCTTTGGCAAAATATTTTTTTGAATCCATGGCACATAAGAAAATGTTATTTAGGTCTAGTAAGCCTTTTGGACTCAAACTTTGAGAACTTTCTAGATTTATTAAATATTTTTTGATATCTTGAATATCACCAAAAGAAGGTGTTGAATTTTTATAAATTAGTCTAACAGCTTCTTCTGTTTCTGCTAATTTTTGCTTTACAATATGTTTGTCATTATTTATTTTTAAATTTAAAGCTGATTGTTTTCCTAAATATGTAGAGCAAAAATTACTTAATTGTTTTAAAACTTTATCAAATTCTAGTTTTTCTAAATAGCTATTATTCATTTTTTTATTTCCTTGTATAATATATTTAGGTTTTTAAAGGTTACCCATAAACTTTTATAGTTAATTATATCTTGTTAAGACTATAAACTCTTGTCTCTCTTTTATAAAACTAAGTACATAATAATTATACAAGCATTATGGAAGATAGTCAATCTGTGATTTGTCCTGAAATACTATTGGAAAATTATTCCAAAACTATTGACAAGGAAATTTATTATGATAAAATAAATATACTAAAAATATAATTGAAAATTGAATTTGACATAAAATTATGTTATAATTATTGTAAATATCGCATATAATGTAGTAGGAGATGATGAATATGGCGACAAAAAGTTTTTTAAAAAATATAGTTATTAAAGACAAAAAATCAGCAACAAAGTTTATTGAAGCTTTAGAAAAAGCAGAAAATAAAAAAGTAAAAAAAGTAAAGATAGACAAGTTGACTGAAGATGTTACAGATAATGAACAGATAAGGAAAATATTTAGTAAGTAAAATGGCGTATAAAATAATAAATTTAAGAGATATTTACAATACTTTAGGAGAAAATAAAACAAAAGATATATTAAAAAATTATACATGTGAATTAAATAGAGATGTGGAATATTTCCTAAAGGAAAAAGCAATAGAGTTTTCTAAACAAGATATTTCTAGAACTTATATAGTTATAAGTCAATATAAAGGAGAAAACGTTATTGTTGGATATTTTGCAATAACTAATAAGGTTACAAATATAAAAAGAATAGCATTAAGTAAAACAAAAAGAAAAAGATTATTGAAGTTTGCAATCTATGATAAAGATAGTAGATGTTATAGTATAGCTTTACCGTTAATTGGTCAATTAGGAAAAAATTATTATAATAATTATAACAATCTTATTTCAGGAGAAATTTTACTAAAATTGGCTTGTGATAAGGTAAGAGAAACTCAAGATTTAATAGGAGGAAGATTTGTTTTCTTAGAATGCGAAGATAAATCAAAACTAAAAGATTTTTATGAGAATAATGGGTTTGTATGTTTTGGAAAACGTAATCTTGAAAAAGATGAAAGAGATAAAAATAAAGGAGATTATTTATTGCAGATGTTAAGAGACTTAAGCAAAGAAGAGGACTAGAAATAGTTCTTTTTTTGTATAGAAAACTCTATGAAACTTTTTAGTTTTGCAATATAAAGTGAAAATAAATTAAATATTATTTTTTGGAAAATATTGTAATTCTAACAAATATATTATATAATTACGTCAAAATAAGTTTTTGCATAAGAATACTTCAAAATAAATGAAAGTGAGGTGAAGAATATTTTTAAAGTTTATAGGATCTTGAAAAAAACCTAAATTTATTTACTAAGGATAGTAGTAAAAAACTATATCTTAAGAGAAAGAGGAAAAAATATGAGTGAAACAAAAAAAGAAAAAAAATTAATAATATTTGATGTGGACGGAACAATATGGGACAGTGAAAAAGATGTATTTTTATCATTTAACCATACTTTAAAGGAAAATGCTAATATGGAAATAACCAAAGAGCAATTCCAAGAATTAGCAGGACTTCATCTAGGAGAAATGTTCAGAAAAGTCTTACCAGAAGAGGAAAAAGAAAAAGCAGAGGAGTATGAAAAAAAATACAAAAAATATTATATTGATGAAGGACACTATGTTGACGCAACAACACTTTTTGAAAATGTTAAAGAGACAATAGAAAATTTTAAATCTCAAGGTTTCCAAATGGCAGTAGCTTCTAGCAAGCCAAAAAGAATTCTGGACGAAATGGTAGAACATTTTGGTTTAAATGAATTTGAATTGGTTTTAGGAACAGAAGAAAGTAATTTTAAACATAAGCCAGATCCAGAAATTTTAAATTATATCATGAATGAACTAAATATCCCAAAAGAAGAAACAGTTATTGTAGGTGATAGTAAAACAGACATAGTAGCAGGAAAAAATGCAGGTATAGACACAATTGCAGTAACATATGGATATGACAAACCTGAAAACTTAAGGAATTTAAATCCAACATATATTGTGGACGATTTTAAAAGTTTAGAAAAAGTCATAAAATATAAAAATAATGAATAAAATGAAAGGGAAAGATAATGGAAGATTTGGACAAGAAATATTACTTAGTTGCATTTTCATTTCCTTGTGTGGACCAATATTATATTAAGGATAAAAATGGAAATGTAATACCACAAAAGATGACAGGGGGAATATCTTGTTTAAATGTTTTATATAATATTGCATTATTAAAGGATGACCTTTCTTCATATATTATAGGTGCAGTAGGAAATGACAAAAATGGAGAAAAAGCCTTGAAATCCTTAAGAAATGTAGGAGTAAACACAGATTATGTGCAAAAGCAAAACAGAAATACATAGGAAAGAAATATTACTTCCTAATATATAAAAATATCGCACACAATTCTACAGATTTAAAATTTGAAGAAGAAAACTTAATAGTTTCTAATATTTATCGTAAAGGAGAAAAAAATGGATTTATCTATACCTTATAATGGTGATTTAAATTTTTTACAGATTCTAAAAGAAAGCAAAAAGTATAATATAAAAACTGTATATGGTAAAAGAGCACAAGATGTTATAGGGGGAGGAAGAGCGAGATATGATATAACAGGATATGATGAAGAAAATCTAAAAAAAGCAATTAAAATAACAAAAGAAATGGGAGCAGAATTTAATTACTTATTTAATGCTCCATGTTCAGCAAATTCAGAATTTGAAAAGGAAAAAGAGATAGTCAATCAAATAGAAGAATTAGTAAATGAATATAAAATTGATATGGTTACTATTGCAAACCCATTTTTATTAAAAATAGTAAAAAAGCATTTTCCAAAATTAAAAGTAAGTATCTCAACAATAGCAAGAGTTGACAGCTTAGAAAAAGTATTAGAATATGAAAAAGCAGGAGCAGATGAAATAACTTTAGATTATAATATTTATAGAAATTTTCCAGAATTAAAGAGAATTAAAGAAAACAGTTCAATAAATTTTCAATTAATTGCAAATGATGGATATCTATTTAATTGCCCTTGGGCGATATATCATTTTCAATTAGAAGGACATGACTCACAACTAGAATATAATAATATGTTAAGATATTTTAGTTATTGTAGATTTAATTGCAAACAAAAATCAGCCCAAGATCCAAGTGAACTTATAAGAGGAATGTGGATAAGGCCAGAAGATGCTAAATACTATGAAGAGATAGGTTATGGAAAATTAAAAATAATAGATAGGCTAAAAGAAACATCATGGTTATTAAATGTAGTTGATGCATATAATGATGGAAAATATGATGGGAATTTAAGTGATATATTATGCTCTTTTGATACATTTGAAAAAGAAGAAACAAAAACACCTGTTATAAAAAAAGACGATATATGCGAAGAAAAAATACAAAGTTTAAGAAATTATTGGGATTTAAAACCATATATAGATAACAAAAAATTGAATGAATTAAACTTTATAGATTTCTTTAGAAAAAATAAAACAGATTGTAGAAATATAAAATGTAGTGATTGCAAATATTGTGAGAAAATTGCAAAACAATCAGTGCATGTAAACACAGAAAATGCCAATAATGTTGTGAATAATTTAGATATCATAAAAGACACAATGGCAGATTTACTTAAACAAAATAGAGAAAAAATAAATGCTTAAAAATGGAAGTTAGGGGAGGTTTATAAGAAGTTTTAAGGATGTTTTATAATATTTTGGAATGTAAATTATGTATGGGATTAGTTAAAAAATGTTTGCTAAATTTTAAGGTAGTACATTTTCAAAAAATAAAATTTAGAAAGGTGAAAAAATGAATTATTTTTTAGATTTAATACCATCAAAAACATTTATAGAAGAGTTAAGTAAATATAATAACCAAAATAATATAATTCTTAATATATATATAAAACAACTACCTTCTATGAATATAAATAAATTTTTATATATTGATATAAAAGATTATGAAAAAATCATAAGAGAAGTCAGAAAAAATGATTTTAAAATTAATATTGTTTTTGATACTTTCTGTTTAGGAAATAAAGAATTTAGTATCCAAGGTAGAGAAATATTAGAAACATTAGATAAAGTAATGAAAGAAAAACCAGAATTCGTCACAATAACAAATAATTTTTATTATAGATATATAAAAACACATTATGAGAATGTAAAATTAATATGTTCTGAATATACTGAAATAAATAATGTTCAAAAAATAAATAGATATTTAGAAGATTTAGAAAGTTCAGGAGTAAAATTAGATACTTTATTATTAAAAGATAGAAAACAAATGAAATATATTTCTTCAAAATTTGATAAAAATAATATATATATAAATGTAAATAAAAGGGGTTATAAAAATAATATATATAAAGACACATTAAATAACAATATAGCACATTATATTCAAAAAGAAGAATGGGAAAATATCGAAAAATTATTAACACAATATAAAAAAGAATGTGAAAAACAAGGACAGCAAATGGTTGAACTAAACCAAGAAGATATTGATTATTTAATAGGGCTAGGATTTAATAACTTATGGTACTATGACACGGAAAACAATCCAGATAAATATTTACAAGATATACAAAATTTTTTAGAGGTAAAAACATTACAAATAGCATAAAAATTATTCATTATTTGACAATACTTATAAACCGAATAGTATATTATAGATAAATATACTATTCGGTTTTATTTTTAATTTTCTAAAAAATATAAAATAATAAATTAAATTTTATGCTATAGTCATTAAAGTGTGCTACAAATTATTTAAATATTCAATATATTCTTCTAAACACAAATCATGTTCTTTTATATAAGTAGCATTTTCTATGCCTACATATCTATAATGCCAAGGTTCATAATTAATCATTGTTATATCTTTTTTATCTGTAGGATATCTTAAAATAAATCCATATTTATAAGAATTTTCCATTAACCATTTTTGTTCAGCAGTTTCTTCTTGCTTTTCATCTAATTTCTGATAATTTTTTGAAACAATATCAACAGCAAGACCAGTTTCATGTTCACTAGTTCCTGGTATAGTCACCCAGTAAGAAGCCAGTTCTTCTGCTTCTGAATTAGAATATCCAAAATCAGTATATTGTTTTACCTTGTTATTAAATAATTGTGTTTGCTTAGAGTTTGTCCTATAACTTGAACAAATAACAGGAGACAAACCTTGATTTCTTGCATCAGATAACATTTGTTTTAAGCTACTTGCTATTCTTTTGTCTACCTTATGATTTTTTTCTACAGATTCCAATTCTACATCAAAATTTTCTGAAATCTTATTATTTTTGTTTACTAATAATAATTGCCAACTATTAGGGTTAGTACTTTGCGATAATTCTATTATATTAGGCGTTTTTGATATAGAAGTTAATACATTTGTTAGTAAATATCCTTCAAAAGAATTAAAAGAAACTTTACACCAATTTTCATTAGGTAAATCAAGTAGCTTAACTTCTTGATATTTAGAGATTTCAGCAACACCTTCAGAAGTTTCAGAAGGCTCTTTTCTTAAAGTTGATGTTGTAGTTAAGTAAACTGAGTCACCAATATGTATATTTAAATTAGCTAGAAAATCAGATGTTCCTATACTTAGTATTTCTGGAGTAGGTTCAGATAGCGTTTCTTTAGATAAAATTATTTCTTCTATAAATTCACCATTTTCATAAGTTTTTACTAATGAAACATTTTCTTTTCCTGGAATTCCTTGCTGTTGTACAATTTGCTCACCGCGAGGAAGAGTAGAACTAGATTGAGTTTGAGTTTCATATTCAATTTCTCTTTCTTCAGATACTTGTTCTTTTACTTTTTCAAAATTGGAATTTTCAGCAATTATTTTTTGCATATTAAAAGCTTGTCTATTTAATTCAACATTAGCAGGAATAGATGCTGTTTCTATAGTTTCTTCAGAATTATCAGTAGCTAATTCAGTTTCTACAGAAAATACATTCTTAGGAAATATTGCAATTATAATTAATAGTAAAACTATAAAACAGATAACTATATTAGAAAGGTTTATTGTTTTTTTGGTATAAAATCTATTATTTTCAGCATGAAATAAAATTTTTGATTTAGATTTATTTTTTGAACTTGTAGAATGATGTACTTGATTTGTTTGAGAATATCTGATTTCTTGTAACTCTTTAAATACATCTGATAAATTTCTATCTGTCTGATTTATAGGAGTATGATTATTAACAGATGGTTCTCTTTTTTCTGACATTTTTATTTATCCTCACTTTCTGAGTCATCATTTGAATTTTTTTTCTCCTTAGGAATTACAATATTTTTAGGTTTTTTGTCATCTGTATTTTTAGGTTTTAAAGGACTAATATGATTACGTACAGGAGATATTTCTAAATCATTATCATCACCTGAAACTATTTCTATTTTTTTATTTTCACTCATAATAATTCCCCCTTATTATTTTTTATTATAGTATCATATAAAATTTAAAAGTGCAAGATGATGTCCAAAAATCATTGGCGGGTTAAACTTGACATATTGGGCTTTTTCTGACATAATATATAATAAATTTAAGAGAGAAAAGTAGGAGTGTAAATGGAAATAGAAAAAATAAAATTAATTATAGAAGCAATATTATTTTCAGCAGGAAGAATAGTCAAAATAAATGAGCTAATATTAGTATTAGAGAAAAATGAAGAAGAAATAAATGCAATAATAAAAAATATGCAACAAGAATACAAGGCTGAAAATAGAGGGATAGAAATTATCAAAGTAGAAGATGGATATCAATTAGCTACCAAAAAAGAATTATATGAGTACATATATCCAATTTTAGACAAAAGATCTAAGCCAAATTTGTCTACAGCAGCATTAGAAACATTATCAATAATTGCATATAATCCACGAGTAACAAGAGCAGAGATTGAGGCTATAAGGGGAGTATCTGCAGATGCTTGTGTATACAAATTATTAGAATATGGATTGGTAGAAGAGGCTGGAAAAACAGATTTACCAGGAAAGCCAATGTCATATAAAACTACAGATGAATTTCTAAAAATGTTTGGATATACATCATTAAAAGATTTACCAGAATTACCAAGATATAAATTAGATAGTAATCAACAAATAGTTATTGATGAATTAGTAGAAAATAATGATGTAGATGATAAACAAAATGCAGAAAATGTAAATATGAGTAGCAATAGAAATGAAGAAGAGATAAATACAAAGAGTGTTAAAAATGAAGAATACAAAAATACAAATAACAAACAAGATGAAATTGAAAAAGATATAATTGCAAAAAATGAACAAGATAAAAATATTATAAATATACAAAATGAAGATATTATAAAAGAAAATAGTGCAAGAGAAGAAAGTGAATCTCACCAAAAACCGGAGGCTCCAATGCCCGAAAGGGAAGGGGAAGATGATTTATTTAATTTATAGAAAATAATATATGACTAAAAAGCGAATTACTAAAATTTAGTAAATTCATTTTTATATCATAAAAAATTATAAAAAAAGAAAGGTTTATGGGTGACTCCTTTATAAAAACCTAAATATATAAGTGAAAAATATGGTTTTAACCAATTTTATTTATAAAAGGAAAGGGATTAAAATGAAAAATGAGAAAGGATTTGTTAAAGATATTACAAATATAGATGAAAATTTTGCACAATGGTATACAGATATTGTATTAAAGGCTGAACTTGCAGATTATACAGATGTGAAAGGATTTATAGCAATAAGACCATATGGATATGCAATATGGGAAAATATACAAAAATATGCAGATGAAAAATTTAAAAAGCATGGAGTAAAAAATATTTCAATGCCAGTATTAATACCTGAAAGTTTACTTCAAAAGGAGAAAGATCATGTAGAAGGTTTTGCTCCTGAAGTTGCATGGGTAACAATGGGTGGAGGAGAAGAATTAGAAGAAAGACTATGTGTTAGACCAACTTCAGAAAC
>CALXJV010000007.1 GCA_944388715.1 uncultured Clostridia bacterium | reverse complement strand
TCGCACGAGAATCGATTTTGTGCCCTTTTGCTTTTTATTTAGAGTAGTTTTACCTTTAAAAATTACTCAAATTCTTCCGTTTCTTCTCTATCATAACCTTTTGCTACATATATTTCTTCTGTTTCTCCCTCTATCTCAACCCATACTTTTGATCTATCATAGTTTCTCATATATTCTTTTTTCTTTTTTTCAGCAAAAAAGATTGCTTCATTTAATGTATAAAAACTTCCAAGAACATCAAGTTTTTCATTTCTAACTGAATACCAAATTTCTCCTTGTATATTTTTCTGCACATCTTTCATAATTTCTTTTAAAAGACCTATTTTTTCTCTTGTTTCTTTCCATTCATCATCATACTTCTCTTTAGGTTTATTCATCAAATTATTTTCCGAATAACATAAGAGATTATGATATAGGGTTTCTTCAAATTCTTTTAATAAATCAATTTTATTCAAGTTCTTCACCCTCCTGTTGATCTAGTTCTTTAATTTTTTCTTGTATAATATGTGTTGCTCTTATACAATTTTGATTGAATTCTCTTTGCCAAGCCTGTTCTTTTCTTGACCAATGAAATCCATGTAATTTTAATATCTTTCTAGTATCTTCATTTGGAATACTGTTAAATAGAAACTGGATTCTATTTATCTCCTTGTTATGAATTATTTTTCCACCTTTAAAATTAACTTCTTGAAATTGTATTTTTTCTTGATTTTCTAGTCTTTCAATTCTCTTTTTGGTTTCTCTTATAGTAGCACCAATATTTGCAAGTTTCCAACTTTCATGTTCTCTTGCTTTTATTGAATTTCTTTCATTTTCTAATCTTTCTAATTTTTCTTTTAACTTTTCAATTGCTTGTGGATCATCACTATATATTACTTTGCTATTTTCTGCTGATTTTGCTCTGTCATTATAAAATTTGCTTTTATCATCCATTTCTATTGATTTTCGTATATTATTATGTGCTTTTTCTATTAATCTTGTATGTGCTTTAGCTGAATAATGGTCAGTTAATATTGGCTGTCCTAGTGGAATCCTACTTAAAGTCTTATTAGCATTTGAATTCATATATTGATTAGACCTTTCTTTTGCTTTTTTAGAAAGTTCTTTATACCTTTCTATTCTTCTGTTTCTTCTTTCTTCATAATCTGCTCTTCCTCCCAATTTTTATCACTATCCTTTCCTACGATTAAACAACAATGCAATACCAATGTTAAAAATGAACTTAACATTGCTACTCCTATTAAAATTAAAATATACACTTTATATTCACCTCTCCAAACAAAAAAAGATTTCGTATAAAGTTTGTGTTGTATATTAACTCTTGTTCAAACTTTATACAAGTCTTTTCATAATTTTATTATATTTGAATAACTTCTTCCCAAGTAAATTCATTTCTTCCAAAATGACCATAATTTGTAGTTTTAGAATATATCGGCTCTTTTAGTTTTAAATATTCAATTATTCCTTGTGGTGTTAAATCAAATCTTTCTTTTATTATCTTTATTATAAGACCTTCTGGAATTCTATTTGTACCAAAGCAATCTATAAATATTGAAAGTGGCTCATTTAATCCAATTCCATAACTCATTTGAATTTCACATCTTCTTGCTAAACCATTTGCTACAATATTTTTAGCAATATGTCTTAACATATATGATGCAGATCTATCTACTTTAGTTCCATCTTTTCCTGAAAATGCACCTCCACCATGCCTTGCAACTCCTCCATAAGTATCCACAATAATTTTCCTACCAGTTAATCCTGTATCAGCAACTGCTCCACCTATTACAAATCTTCCAGTTGGATTAATAAAGAATTTTGTTTCAATATCTACCAAATCAGGCTCAATTACTTTTCCAATAACTTTTTGTAATATGTCTTTTTGCAATGTTTCTAAATCCACCTCTTTTGAATGTTGTGCTGATATTAATATTGTATCTATTCTAAAAGGAAAATCATTTAAGTATTCCATTGTTACTTGGACTTTTCCATCACTCTTTAAATATGGCATCTCACCATTTTTTCTTACCTCTGCTAGTCTTTTTGATAATTTATGAGCAATACTTATTGGAGATGGCATATAATCTTCTGACTCATCTGTAGCATATCCAAACATAATTCCTTGATCTCCTGCTCCCCCTGTATTTACTCCCATTGCTATATCATTACTTTGTTTTGTAATATTTACATCAACTACACAAGTTCTGTAATCCATATTTACTTCTTTATCTGTATAATCTACTTGCTTTAATGTTTTTCTAACAATATCTTCAATATCTATTATAGCATTACTTGTTATTTGACCTGCAACTGCTACTCTGTTATTAGATAGCATTGTTTCTACTGCTACTCTAGAATTTTTATCTTGCTCTAAACAATCATCTAAAATTGAATCAGATATTAGGTCTGCTACTTTATCAGGATGCCCTTCTGTTACTGATTCACTTGTTAAATAATAATGTTTATATTTCTTCATTTACTATATTTCCTCCATTTCTCTCATCGTTTATATTGTATATTTAAAATTTATTTTTCTATCTTCTTTTTTAAATAAACACCAACCTCACAACCTTTCTTTTTTCTCAAAGAAAAAAAGATGCTTCAAATTTGCATCCTTTTTCACTCTTTTTATATTTATATTTTATTAAATTTTTCTATGAACTATTTATCTATTTTTAATTCATCTATTCCAAACTCAATATCATACTTCATTTCCTTAATTCCATGTACTCTTCTTTCCACGAATTGCCCACTTTTTCTTGCAAATGTATGTGTCTGTTTAGAGCCTATCATACATCTTATAAAAACTAATGTTGCAACTGAAGTTTGCCCAATTGTTGGTTCAGAAAAACAGTCAGAGGAATTGGTAAATTATCTTTTATCTGGATTTGAAAATGATCCTCAACAAATATGGGAATCTAATATTTTTGGAAAGAGCTTGCATGAATTAGTAAATGAAGGATTACAAACCAAACTTGCTAAAATGCCAGAAGAAGCTCAAATAAAATTGCAGGAAACATTAGAAAGAATTGTAAATGAAGGCAGTGGAGGATTAATTTGTATAATTCTTTAAAAAAAGTTGTGGGGAAATTCCCCTCACTTTTTTATATGCAAAAAGTTGCATATAAAGGCACTGATTTTATGTTATTTTCATATCCGAAATTTTTTTCTGAAATTCTAATTGCATAAGCAGGATTATATTTTTTCATGTATAAATTTAGACTTCTTGACTTTGTATGAATATTTGATTTTACTTCAATTGGTATAATATTAGCTTCTTTTTGAATCAAAAAATCCACTTCTGCAATACCATTTGATTCCCAATAATATGTTTCATATCCATTTATCCTTAATTCATTTGCTACATAATGTTCTGTTAATGGTCCCATTGAAATCATTGTAGGTTGTTTACTTAAATCAATTTGATATAATGGATATCTTGCTTTATTTACAAATAGTCCCACATCTGTCATATATAATTTAAATGCTGATAAATCTTTATACATTTGTACTCGTATTTTTTTAAACTTATAGGTTTTTTCTTCTTAATTGTCCACAAGCTGCATCGATATCAGAACCCAATTCTCTCCTTATAGTTGCAACTATCCCATGTTCATTTAGATAATCTCTAAATTTCATAATATTTTCATTTGAGCTTTTGGTAAATTCTCCATTTTCTATTTTATTAATCGGTATTAAATTCACATGACAAAGCATACCTTTCAATAATTTTACCAATCGTTTTGCATCTTCTAAATTATCATTATTTTCCTTTGCTAAAGCATATTCAAAAGAAATTCTTCTATGTGTTTTTTCTATATAATCTTTACATGCTTGCAATAATTCTTCTATATTATATGTATTATTTACTGGCATCATCTTACTTCTCTGTTCATCTGTTGTAGCATGTAAAGAAATTGATAATGTACATTGTATATTTTCTTCTGCCAGCTGATATATTTTAGGCACTAATCCACTTGTTGATATACTGATATGCCTAGCACCTATATTTAGTCCTTTTGGGTTATTTATAATTCTTATTGCTTTTACCACATTATCATAATTATCTAATGGCTCACCTATTCCCATAAATACTATATTTGAAATTCTAATATTTTCATCTCTTTCAACTGCCATAATTTGTTCTATAATTTCTCCTGTACTTAGGTTTCTTACAAACGGAATACCTGTTGAAGCACAGAATTTACAGCCCATTTTACATCCTATTTGACATGATACACATATACTATATCCATGGTGATATTGCATCAGTACTGTTTCAATTGCATTTCCATCTAATACATCAAATAAATATTTTTTTGTTCCATCTGTTGCAATTTGCTTTTTTAGTATATTAAATTGTTTGATTTCATATTCTTTTTTTAGTTTTTCACGTAATTCTAGTGATAAGTTTGTCATATCGTCAAAATCAGATACTCTTGATTCATATATCCATTTATAAATCTGTTCTGCTCTAAATGGTTTCTCTCCTATTCCGTTTTAATTCTTCTTTTAATTCTTCCAAATTATAGTCTTTTATATTTTTCATTTCTTTGCATATTCTTAAGAAATCTTTTTTGTATAGGATAACGCATGCCTATTCAAAAAACTTTCTATTGAATTCTCCTTATTAATGTATTTGGGTTTTTAAAAGGGTTCCCATAAACCTTTTTCAATTTAAATATTTTATATTCTGCTTTTTTGGTAATTCATATATTTCTAATTTATCTGTTTTCATATTTTTTTCATTTAATGATACTGCATTTACCTGATTATTATAATAAGTTTTAAAATAATAAATTCCTTTAGTTACATTCACACATGAAGAATATGTTGTCATATCATATTTATCATCCTTTGTTATAACTGTCCCTTTTATCATTGAAACCGAATCTAATATATGAAAAAATTGAGAAATAGAACTTTCTTCATCTTCATCTGTAATTGAGTTAAATTTATTAAAACTTGCTCTTACAAATCTTGATGTTGGTGTTACATCTCCTGGTAATCCTATCATCCCCATACCTTGTCCATAGCCTTGTAAATTCAACTTATCTGAAAATCTATTTACTGGCATTTTTGCTGATAAGCTCATATAATTATTTAAATTCATGTCATGATAATTAAATGGAGGATTATTTGTCAATACACCATATGGATTATCATAAATCTGTAAACCATTTTTTGTCTGCTCTAATACAACACAATCATCTTTATCGCAAATCATCCAATGTAAATCTGCAACAGGCATTTTTTCATTAAATTTATAATTTGTTATATTTAAATTTTCTAAATTTTTTCTTAGTTCTGCTAAACTTGAAAAATTTCCTAAGCACCATGGTATTAACTCAAACGAAGCTATATTAATACTGTTGTCTTTTTCTTCATTATAAACAGCATTCCCTGGAAAATATAATCCTGCCATACATAAACCTTTTTCATTAACCGCATCAGCATATAGCGGATATTTACCTTCCACTGTAGCCATACCTATAAATGCATATTTAGTTTCAAAATTGTTTTCGCTTTTTAAATCGAACTTATACTTTCTTGGTGTAATAACAACCCTTTCTCCAAAATTATATTCTAAATCTAAATTTCTCCCAAAATAAAAATCTTTTGTTTTAAAATTAATACATGTACACATATTATCTCCTTTTCTCTATCTCACTGAAACTATTTTGATAACACTATTTCGATAATAAAATTTGTATAAAATTATTTCAACAGTACTAAAAATTTTTCATTTCTTTTGGAATAATTATATTTTTTGGTTTAACAACTCTTACACTTAATAACTGTTGGTATTGCTCTATTATTTTATAATCTTTTCCATAAAAAAACATCATGATTCTTCTTCTTATTTTATCAAATTTCGTATGTTTTATTACAATTAAACCTGTTTCCATTTTTTTACGTGGCATAAAAACAATCACCAACCTTTTTTGTCCATCGGGGACGTTTCCGTTTGGACATTTTTTAGTATTATACCATTTTCATGTTTTTTATACAATAGTTACATTTTTTTAACTTCAAAAAATGACAATTAAGAGTTGGTTCCTTTTAGGAATTCCTCAAAATTGTCATTTTATTGCTAGTAAACGCTATGAAACTTTTTAAAAAGTCTCTAAAATATCATTTGCCATTTGTTCCATTTGTGATATATTTTCATCATTCATTGTTGATTTTATTGTTATTACTGGTTCTATTATGTTTATATTTTTCATACTTTGCAATGTGTCTTTCATACATTTTCCTGCTGATGGTGCCCATGAACCATTTTCAATTATTCCCACTGTTCTGTTTTGATAATTTCTTTCTTTTAAATGATCTAAAAATTGTTTCATTGGTGGGAATAGTCCTGCATTATAACTTGATGATGCAACAATTAGATGTGAATATCTAAACGCATCTTCTACTGCTTCTGCCCAATCTTCTTTTGTTAAATCACCAATCACTACTTTTTCTATACCTTTTTCTTTTAAAATTTCTGCCTGTTTTTGAGCTACTTTTAATGTGTTTCCATAAATAGAACTACATGCAATGTACACTCCTTTATCTTCTGGTTTGTAACTACTCCATGTGTTATATTTATCAATATAATATGCTAAATTTTCTTTTAAAATTGGACCATGTAAAGGGCAAATCATTCGAATGTCTAATTTTGATGCTTTTTTTAGTAATGCTTGTACTTGTACTCCATATTTTCCAACAATTCCAAAATAGTATCTTCTTGCTTCACAATCCCATTCTTCATCTGCAGATAATGCTCCAAATTTTCCAAATCCGTCTGCTGAAAATAAGATTTTTTCTGTTTGCTCATATGTTACCATTACTTCTGGCCAGTGTACCATTGGTGCCATAAAGAATTGCAATTTATGTTTTCCAATATCTAATACGTCACCTTCCATAACTACAAATTTTCTGGTAGAAAAATCAATTTCTTTGAAAAAGTTTGTAAGCATATTAAATGTAATTTGATTTCCTACAATTTTCATTTCTGGATATTTTTTTGCTATAACTCCTATGTTATATGCATGGTCTGGCTCCATATGAGAAACTATTAAATAATCTGGTTTTTCGCCATCTAGTGCTTTTTCTAAATTTTCTAACCATTTATCAGTCAATTTTTCGTCAATTGTATCTAATATAACATTTTTTTCATCTTTTATTAGATATGAATTATAACTCATTCCATTTTCTAATACATATTGATTTTCAAATATTTTTATGTTTTTATCACTTGCTCCTATATGGATAATATCTTTTGAGATTGTCATATCTGCCATCTTCTATACTTCCTTTCGTTTTATTTGATTTTAATTAACAAAATAACATATTTTTGTTTTTTATTAAATTTGAAACACCAAGTTTTTATTCAAATTTATCTCTTTAATTTTGATTAAATTAAAGTACTTTTTATAGCAAAATATTTTTACTTAATAATTTAAAGTTTCAATTAATTTTGTTATTCTTGTGTAATAATAATTTTTGAAACTACTCCCTCTGTATATTCTAATTGTACATTATATGTTGATGAATTATCTACACTATCCAATGGTGCTTCTGTATCATCTTTACTCATTGTAAAATCTCCTGTTACTTCAACTTTTCTACTATCATCTGTTGCTGAAATATTATTAGATGCTACAGTTTGTAATAATGACTTTATTGTTACTCCTCTTTGTGAGCCTTCATATGTTGCAAACATTTGATTAAATTGTTGCATTTCAATATCGCTCATAGAAGAACTTTCATTCATTTCATTATTTGGTTCATCATCTACAACATTTGATGTCTGATTATATGTCATTAACCCAATAGAAGTTATTGGAAAAGCATATAACATTGGATTTCCATATTCAGTAAAACCTATTTCTTCCATCTGTGAAGCATTTGCCTCACTTATTCTTTGAACAATTGCTTGTAATAGTGTAGCCAATTGTTCACTATCATATTCATTTAAAATTTCAATTTCATCTTCGCCATAATCTTCTATATTTACACTGTCATTAAACGTATCTGTGCAATTAAATGTATATGTTGAATTTTGTTCCTCACCATCTGTTATTGTATTTACTCCAATTTCGTAATTTTCATTGACACTTGATAATTGTTCTAATCCTTGATAGCTTGCATTAAAATAGATTGTTTCTGAATCTTGTGATTCTTCGTCTGATGATGTTACTTCTATTCTATAACTTAAAGTATCTTGATTATTAGTTTTTGTTAATTTTGCTTCATCACCAGCACCAGATATTGTAATTCCAGTCAAAGTTCTATTTGTTTGTGAAACAGTTAATACTAAATTTTGCTCTTGCACATCAGCAGAACTTAAATCATCTATCATATCTTGTATTATACTTTGAATTGTAATTTCTTCTGATGAAGATTGATTAACTAAATCTAAGTATCCTTTAAAACTTTGTTCTAATTTAGGTAATAAAATTTGATCATTTTTTAATGTTTCTAAAAATGCATTAATTATATCCATAAATTCTTGATTTGTCATCTCTACTGAATAATTAGTTGTATCTCCATCTTCTGCTTTAGTAAATTCTTTACCTTCAAGTCTTCCTGATATTACAGATTGATATGTATTCTTTAATTGTTCTTCTTCTTCATCTGTAAATGTTATTGTTTGACTTGCATCATTTGTAAAGAATTCTATTGTATCTGGAATACTTTCTGTATTTGTTATCCCAAATTTTTCAACAAATTCCTTTAGATTATTATTTTCTATTCCTATATATTTGGCAGAAACATATTCTGTTTGTAATCCTAAAGTTTCATTAGCATATTTATATTTAACTGGAAAATTAACATCATCTGAATAATTTATTGATATTTCTTGCTCATTTTTTCTTGCAGTATTATCAACTTTTCCTGAATATGTTACATTAAAGTCATTTACTGTAGCTAACATATCTTCGTTCACATCTGTTACATCTATATTTACTGAAAATTGTCCACTATCTTCGTATTTTCCTGTCATCTTTTTGTTTGTATACTCAGTTAATTTGCTATCTATAAATCCGTTTTCTGAATCTACAAGTTGCCCTAAATATTTAAAAAATAATTGTTCATTTGATTTTAATAAATCTGTTCCAAAATACAGATATGCAAAAATCCCTCCTAGTATCAATATTACTACAATTAATATAATTAATATTTTTCCTATAGTTTTTGTCTTCATTAGTTTTCCCCCTTCTTTATTTTATCTTTTTGAATTCTATCATAAATATTTTTATTTGTATATATTCTGTGAAAAATTTTTCAAATCAAAATAATTTGTTGTTACAATTCACAGCTGAAAATACTATTAATAGAAAGTATATATATTAATATTTCGTAAATTTCTCAGCTCAATACGTGCTCAATGTCATTAAGTTAAGGTGGGGATTGCTGATTGATAATATATAATATAAAGAATGAACGATTTTGCGTATCTAAATTTGAATTAGAAATTCTTAAAGGAAACAATGTTGGATATGCACGGTACTCGCGGTACGCGAGGGTCTGAGTGCAAGTAAACATTTTTTCCTTTTAGAATTTCTGTGAAAATTTAGCTTATACAAAATTGTGAATGATTTTATATTATATATTATCAATCAGCAATCCCCACCTTAACTTAATGACATTGACATTGCTAATTAAACAATTTAGTCTATTTCTATTGCTCCAGTGTATAATCCATAATATGTTCCTTTTTGTGCTATTAATTCTTCATGATTTCCTCTTTCAATAATTCTACCATGGTCTAATACCATAATTAAATCAGAGTTTTTAATTGTAGAAAGTCTATGTGCAATAACAAATACGGTTCTTCCCTTCATTAATTTATCCATTCCTTCTTGAACAATTTTTTCTGTTCTTGTATCAATACTTGATGTTGCTTCATCTAAGATTAATACTGGAGGATTATTTAATGTTGCTCTTGCTATTGATAATAATTGTCTTTGTCCTTGTGATAATCCTTCTCCATTACCGCTTATAACTGTATCATATCCATGTGGTAAATGTTTTATAAATTTATCTGCATTTGAAAGTTTTGCTGCTGATTCAACTTCTTCATCTGTTGCATCTAATTTTCCATAACGGATATTATCTCTAATCGTTCCAGTGAACAAGCTTGTGTCTTGAAGAACCATTCCCAATGACCTTCTTAAGTCATCTTTTTTGATTTTTTGTATATTTATTCTATCATATCTAATTTTTCCATCTTGTATATCATAAAATCTGTTAATTAGATTTGTTATTGTTGTTTTTCCTGCTCCTGTTGCTCCAACAAATGATACTTTTTGACCTTCTTTTGCATAAAGTGTAATATCATGTAATATTCTTTTATTTTTTTCATATCCAAATTGTACATTTTCAAATTCAACTTGACCACGAAGTCTTGTATATGTAATTCTTCCGTCTTTATGTGGATGTTTCCAAGCCCACATTCCTGTTCTTTCTTCTGCCTCTACTATTTTTCCGTTTTCCATTTTTGCATTTACTAATGTTACATATCCTTCATCTACTTCTACATCTTGGTCTATTAAATCAAATATTCTTTCTGCTCCTGCTAATGCCATAATAATTGAATTCATTTGTTGTGATACTTGGCTTAATGGATTTGTAAATGCTTTTACATATTGTAAAAATGCTGCAATACTTCCTATTGATAAAATTCCATTTACAGATAAAATACCTCCAATTACAGCAACCAATACATATCCTAAGTTTCCAATGTTTGCGATACATGGCATTAATATATTTGCATACATATTAGCTTTTGTCATACTGTCACATAATTGTTCATTTAATTCATCAAATTTTGCTTTTGAGTCTTCTTCATAGTTAAATACTTTTACAACTTTTTGCCCTTCCATCATTTCTTCTATATATCCATTAACTGTTCCTATATCTTCTTGTTGTTTTACAAAGTATCTTGAACTGTTTCCTCCTAAATATCTTGATACAAACACCATTAATATTACCATTGCAAGTACTACTAATGTTAGATATAAATTTGTTGCAAGCATTGCTATTAGTACTGCTATCATTGATACACATGCTGAAAATACTTGTGGAATACTTTGACTTAACATTTGCCTTAATGTATCAACATCATTTGTGTATGTACTCATTATTTCTCCATGTGTTCTGCTATCAAAATATCTGATTGGTAATTTTTGCATATGATTAAACATTTGCTTACGAATTTTGTTTAATACACCTTGTGAAATATTAATCATTAATCTGTTATATGTATATGTGCATATAACACCTACTAAATATATAACTGCCATTATCATTATTACATTTAATAATGCTGTATAGTCAGGTGATGAGTTACCTAAAAGAGGAGTGATAAAATCATCTATTAAGTATTTTATAAATTGTGTACCAATTACACCAACTAATGCACTAATAATGATACTAACTAAAACAACGGCTAATTGGAATTTATATCCTTCTACTACATATTTTAATAGTCTTTTAATTGTTTTTCTTTTCTTTCCTTTTGTTTTAGGCATCTTCATCTCCTCCTTTCATCTGTGATTCATATACTTCTTTATAAATTTCATTTGTCTTTAATAATTCTTCTGATGTTCCTATTCCATCTATTTTGCCTTCATTTAATACGATAATTTTGTCTGCATCTTCTATTGAAGATACTCTTTGTGCTATGATAATTTTAGTTGTATTTGGTATTTCTTCTCTAAAAGCTTTTCTAATTAATGCATCCGTTTTTGTATCAACTGCACTTGTTGAATCATCTAAAATTAATATTTTTGGTTTCTTTAACATTGCTCTTGCTATACAAATTCTTTGTTTTTGTCCTCCTGATACATTTGTACCTCCTTGATCAAGTACTGTATCATATTTGCTTGGAAATTCTTTTATAAATCCATCTGCTTGTGCTAATTTACATGCATCTTCTAACTCTTCTTGGTCTGCATCTTTATCTCCCCATCTTAAGTTTTCAGCAATTGTTCCTGAAAATAAGACATTTTTTTGTAATACCATTGCTACTGCATCTCTTAAAGCATGTATTTCATAATCTTTTACATCAATTCCTCCAACTTTTATATTTCCTTTTGTTACATCATAAAGTCTTGGAATTAATTGTACCAATGTAGATTTTGAACTTCCTGTTCCTCCTATAATTCCTATAGTTTCTCCTGCTTTAATATCTAAATTAATATTTTCTAGAGCAAACTTATCATCTTCTTGTTCATCACTATATTGAAAACTTACATTTTCAAATTTGATAGAACCATCTTTTACTTCTTTTATTGGATTTTCCTTATCTTTTATTGTTGATTCCTCATCAATAACTTCTATAATTCTTTCTGCTGATGATTGTGCCATAATTATCATAACAAATACAAATGATAACATCATTAAACTTGCAAGTATTTGCCATGCATATGTAATAATACTTGATAATTGTCCTGTTCCCATTTCACCCCCAACAATTAGTTGAGAACCTATCCATGAAATTAATAATATACATGTGTATATTGTAAATTGCATTACAGGACCGTTAAAAGCAACAATTTTTTCTGCTTTTTTAAAGTTTTCATATACTTCATCATTAACTTCTTTAAATTTCTTCTCTTCAAAAGATTCTCTAACATAAGCTTTTACAACTCTTATTGCACTTACATTCTCTTGAACAACTCTATTTAATTTGTCATATTTTTTAAATACTCTTTCAAAATTTGGATGTGCTTTTATTGCTATGTAAAACAAAATTGCACCTAAAACTGGTATTGCTACAAAAAATATTGCTGATAATTTCATACTAATTGTCATTACCATAATTAATGCAAATATTAGCATCATTGGACCTCTGACTAATATTCTGATTATCATTTGAAATGCCATTTGCACATTTGTAACATCAGTTGTCATACGTGTTACTAGACTTGATGTTGAAAATTTGTCTATATTTTCAAATGAATAATCTTGAATTTTATGGAACATCGCTTTTCTTAGATTTTTTGCATAGCCTGCTGACGCTTTTGCTGCAAATCTTCCTGAAAGCATTCCAAAAGTTAGTGATAATATGGCTGAAACAATTAGTAATACTCCCATTTCTAGAATGTAATGGACATCTCCATTTTGGATTCCCACATCGATAATTCTTGCCATTAATAATGGAATTATAACTTCCATGATTACTTCTAATATTACAAAAATAGGTGTTAATATGGAATCTTTTTTATATTCTTTAACATAACTTGCTAATTTCTTTATCATTTTCTTCTCCTTTCCTACTTATATTGTTATTTGAGTTATTTTTCTTTTATTAATATTATCTTTTTTCAAAAGATAAATCAGCTCTTTGATTTCTTTAATGTGCTTTTTCCTTATTTGCATCAAATTTATATAAATTATATGATGCTTTCTTTAGTAATTTTAAAAACTGCTCCTGTTCTTCTTTTTCCATGTCACAAACAATATTTCTTTCCATTATATTTATTTGTTTCTCTATCTTCTTTTCTATTTCTAATGCCTTTTGGGTCAATACTATTTGTTTTAATCTACAATCTTCTTCTTTTGCTTTTCTTTCTATAAGACCATTTGTTTCCATTAGCTGAATCGTTCCTGTAACTGTAGCTTTTCTCATTTCAAATTCTTCTTCGATGTCCTTTGCATATACATCTCCTTTTTTTGATTTTTTGTTGATATATTGTATTATCATAGATTGCACTCCTGTAACATTATAACAGTTTAATGTTTCATCCATATTTCTTTTAATTTGTCTGGAAACAATTTGAATATATTTTCCAATTTCATTTTTATTCATATTAACACCTCTTTTAGTTCGTGACCAAACTATTTTAATACTATGTTTTTTATTTGTCAAGTGATTTTTTTCAAAAATGTCCAATTGGGGACGTTTCTGTTTTGGACATTTTGGGCAAAAAAATCGGGAGCAATTGCTCCCTTTTGTAGTATTAGTCATCAGAAACCGATTTTATAAACAAATTTCCTGCAGAGTCTGCGACCTCTTGTTCAGTTTGTGCAACTTTTCCAAACAAAATTTTCATTTTCGGAGGAACATCGAAAAATTCCATTCCTTCCTCAGACTCAAAAATGAGTTCCTTCATCCTGATTATTTTCTTCTTCTCTGTTCCACCGTCTGCTAATGCTACCTTCTTTTTAATCATTCCGAGTTTGTACTCGAAAATCATGCACATTTCTTTTGGAATGCTTTCTTCGTGTTCTTGATTTTCAAAAAATACACCTAATAACATTCCTCCTGCACAGGCAACTTCTTCTTGTACTGTTGCACAGTAACTTTCAAAAGCAGTCCGTTTTTCTTCAGATATGTCAAAAGTTACTTCATTTCCTGCATTGTTTACAAAATTAATTCCTATTAGTTTTACCATATTATGGCTCCTTTCTTTTCTAAAAAAGTATTTTTATACTACAACTTAATTATAGCACAAAATCTGCATTTTTTCCACACTTGCCTCGAAATTAATTCGTAATATTTCTCACAATTTCTCCAAATATTTCTTTTTCATCTCATAAGAAGAATGAACATAACGATTCAATGTAACATCAACACTAGCATGTCCTAATATTTCACTAAGTGATTTTATATCCATCCCCACTTTTATACAATTAGTTGCAAAAGTATGTCTTAAAACATGAAAATTATATTCTTTAACCTTACTTTCCTTCAAAATCCTTTTAAACATATTTTGATAACTTCTTGGTTCAATAAACTGATATTTTGAACCTGTCAAAAAAAAAAACTCTGGCTCCTGTCTTTTACTAACTCCCTTTAAAACATGATAAATTTTATCTGACATTGGTATCGCCCTTATAGAAGAATCCGTCTTACTGCTATCTAATATTATGCGAGTTTTCTTTTCTGTAGTATATACTCTTTGCAATGTTTTCTTAATATTGATTAACTTCTTTTCAAAATCAATATCAGCCCATTTTAATGCACAAATTTCTCCTATTCTTAATCCTGTATTAAGACAAATTAATATTCCTAAACTTTTTAAACTATTCTCTTCTAAACAGTATTTCTCTAACTTATTTACTTCTTTATTAGATAAAACTTTAATCTCTTTACTACGTACTTTCGGTGAAATAATTAAATCAAGGTTTATATTCATATTATATCTTTGATTAGCATATTTTAATATTGACTTTAAAACATTTAAAATCTCTTTTACAGTTTTCGATGATAATTCTTTTGTTAATTTATTGGTTAACTCATTATAATTATATTTTTCTAATTTTCTTCTTTTTAATTTACCCAATTCATTTTTCAAATATTTGTCAATACAATATGCGTACTTATAATATGTAGATTGTTTTATTGTCATCCTTTTCATCTCTAACCATTCTACTGCTATTTGCTCAAATTTGATACTTTTTCCCCTATTTTTTATTTTATCTAATACGTTCATCTCTTTTATCTCATCCCTTTCTTACTGCATAAATGTAGATATACTTTTCCTAAAATCCTATTAACTTAAATATACCACTTTTATACCCAATTTATCAATCTAACTGTTAGTTGGAAATAAATTTGTAACAATATTAGTATCAAATTTAAGAGACAAAACGAGTTAGGTCGTGTCAATGGGGACGGAGATTTTGACACGACCTAACTCGTTTTGTCTGACCTGTTTTGTCTTTTGTTTTAAATATGAAATTTTCTTATTATTGCATCTTTTACATCTCTTGCAGAAAGAATAATTGTTAATATAAAATTCAATATAGAAATTCCTATTGCAATATAGCTCAAAACATAATTATTTATCAAATTTTCTTTCATAAAATATAATGGTATCAAACTATATACACAAATAAACAACTGATATATTGCATATCTTACATATTTTCTATGACTAACAATAGTTAAAATTAACATTGTAACATTTGCTATCATTATTATTATCGGAATTGAAATTTCTAAAGACCATCCTTTAAATCCTAAACTATAATCTACATATGTTGTTAATATTGAAATTGCTATAGCCTGTACAGTTACATGTCCAGCAATATTTATTCTTTTGTTTATTGAATATATTACTGTAATCCATGTATATATAATTCCTGCATTTGCAAGTGCTGACCAATGTATTCCAGGTGTTGTTAATCTATTTATAATTACTAAAATAATAGCAAGTAGTATTGATATTCCTAATAATATTTTTAGTAATAAGTTACTTTTTTTGCTACTCAATTTTTTAGGATATAACATTCTAAAACGCCCTCTTCCTTTTGATGATTTTTTCTCCGTCACCCAAATCATCATAATCATAATATTTCATTACTTTCTATTGTTACATGAATATTTTTTCCTTTTAAAAATTCACAGAACTCTTTTTCTATTTCACAATTATCTAAAATAGAAGTAAATGTAAACACAATATTATTTTCAAATGAACATGCTGAACATTTTATTTTTTCTACTGGTTCTGGTGCTATTAACATCAGAAAATTATCAATATATTTCTTATATTTTCCAATAATACCTATTCTTCCTATATTTGAAAATGTAGTTGTTGTGTATTTTCTAATTTCTATATAACTTAGTCTTACAATTGGTTTCTTTAAAACTAATGGTATTATTTTTATAAATGGATTTGTTCCTAATTTTACATTTCCTGACATTGTTTTTTGTATTTCTTCTGGTGTGAGTTTTTTTGCAAAATCTTTTTTGACAAAATCTAATATTTTGTCAAAATCATCTAATTTTTCTTTTTTCATTTCTGCTTCTACAGTTATATATGAAAAAAAGTTAGATACAGTATTTGAAGGAAAATATTTTTTTAAATTTACTGGTATACATACTTTTATTGGCTTTTTTTCTTTATGTTTTAAATAATTTGCTTTATATATAGAATATATCAAAACTGCTGTTAAATATTGTGTAATTGTTGCAGAATTATTTTTTGCCTCTTGTTTTAATTCATTTAAATCTATTATTTCATGTATTGCTGAAATAGCTCCTAATTTAATTTTCTTCCCTGCTAGTTTATATGCTTTTTTAGATGAATTATTTCCTTTTGCTTTTTTGTTATAATTTTTTATATAACTATCTTCTGCTGATACATCAATTTTTCTTTTTATTCTTAGTTCTTCCTGAAATTCTTCTTTATGTGATAATTCTATATAATTATATATAATTTCTCTGAAAAACATAACTCCACTATTTCCATCAGTTAGTGAATGAAATATGTCTATATTTATCTTTTGGTCAAAGTATGTAACTTTAAATAAATAATTATTATTTTCTTTAGGTTCTATATATTTACATGGATATTCTTTTTCTTCTTCTATTATTGGTTCTTTAGCATTATATTCTAAATAATTCCAAAAAAATCCACTTTTTAGACTAACTTTAAAGAATTCATATTGTTCTAAAGCTTTATTAACTGCTTTTTTCAATATTTCTGGATTTACTTTTTCTTTTAATACAACTGATAATCTAAAAACTGTACTATATTTTTTTCCTGCTGATATTGGAAATATTTTTGCTGAATTATCTAGTCTTCTCCAATAAAGCTTTTCTTTTTTATCCTTCATTTGAAAACCTCCTAGGGATTAAGGGACGGTTCTTGAATCCCTGTTTTTAGGGATTCGGGGGCTCCATCACTTTACTTACTATCTCTATTTTTTTATTTCCTCTATTAAGTCATTATATGCTTTTTGTGTTATTTCCTGCTCTGAATTGTTGTCTATTAGCCATATATGTTTTGCTTTGTCATATTCTTTAATTTCTACATTTCCATTTACTTTTTCTGCTCTTTCTTTTAATAAATTACAATCTGGATATAAAATATCATATGTTCCAATAAATATTTTAATATTTGTTAATTTTGATAAATCTCCATCTATTGGATTTACCAAATAACTATTTATTCCATCTTCTCCAGCATATGCAATTCCTGCTAATTTTAGTGCTTCTTTATTTAATATATTATCATTTTTTTCTATTGCATTTATTCCTTCATTTTCTAATCTTACATCTAACCATGGAGATATTAATATTGTTTTTATTGGAAGTTCTATATTATCTTCTGCTAACTTCTCATATAGCCCTAATGCTAATCCTCCTCCTGCTGAATCTCCCATTATTATTGAATTATCTTTACCTACTTTTTCTACTATTTCTTTGTATAACGGCTCTACCATATTATATACATCTTTATAATTATATTTTGGCGTTAGTGGATAATCTGGCATTATTACTTCATATCCTGTATCTTTAACTATATTTTCTAGAAAAGTCCAATGATTTTGTGTTGCTTCTGCAACATATGAACCTCCATGAAAATACAAAATATATTTTTTGTTTTCAATATTTTTTTCGTTTTTTACTGTAAATATTTTTCTTCCATTAAATTCATATGTGTCTATTTTACATTCTTCTTCTATCTGAGTTGGTTCTTTTGTTTCTATATCTATATTAAAAAAATAAGTTATTGTTAAAGATAGTATAACAAGTGCTAGAGCTATTAATACTATTATTGTTCGTAATATTACTGTTTTCATTATTTTCACCCTCATCTTTACTTTATTTTTTACAAATCCTATTTTAACATATATTAATTTATATTACAAATGATACATTAAGTACGTCTTCAATGTCATTAAGTTAAAGATTTATAGAGAATGGTACTATAGCGGAATATATAACATAAAGTCATTCATAATTTTGTATAAGCTAAATTTTCATAAGATTTTCTATATCAAAAAAAGAAATGATGATTTTTTTCTCCGTCGCTAAAATCATCATTTCCTTTTTTTATGCTCTTGGGTGAGCTTTTCTATATATATTTTTTAAACCTTCATCTTGAAATTGCATATATACTTGTGTTGATGATATATCTGAATGTCCAAGCATTGTTTGGATGGCTCTTAAATCTGCTCCATTTTGCAATAAATGTGTTGCAAATGAATGTCTTAATACATGTGGTGTAATATCTTTTGTAATATGTGCTTGTTCTTTGTAAAATTTTATAATTTTCCAGAATCCTTGTCTTGTAAGTCTTCCGCCATTTATATTTACAAATAAAGCTCTTTCATCTTCATTTTTTATTAATATTCCTCTTGCTTCTTCTATATATTGTTTTAGTGCTTTTAAAGACATTGAACCTAAAGGAATAATCCTTTGTCTATTTCCACTCTTGCATATTACATATGCTTCCTCTAAATTCACATCATCTATATTTAATGAAATTATCTCTGTTACTCTCATTCCGTGTAGCATATGCAAATTCTAACATTGCTTTATCTCTTATACCTTTTAAGTCAACATTATCTGGTTGTTTTAATAATAATTCTACTTCTTTTGTTGTTAATACATTTGGCGTTCTTTTCTCTATTTTTGGAGATTGAATATTTGCTGTTGGATCTACTTTTATCTTTTTATTCTTCAATACAAATTGATAAAATGATCTTATTGACGCAATACATCTTGAAATACTTGAAGCTTTTTTTCCTTTTTCTTGCATTTCTTTAATGTAATTTTGTATGTCTTCTTCTTTTACCCTATTGTAGTGAAGACCGTATTCCTCTAAATATCTTTTAAATTGTTTTAAATCTCTTTTGTATGATTGTAATGTGTTTTCTGATAATTTCTTATCATTTTCTAAAAAGTTAAAAAAGTATTTTAATTGTCTATCCATTTTTTTCCCCTACCTCTATATTTTTTTATTATATTTACATAAACTATATATGTTATATCAAACTATTTCAAAATTGTAAATACATTTTTAGCATTTTTTAAAAATATTTTATTAAAGCTTTTAATAGATTTGTAGAAATGAATATCTCTATAACTGATGTAACTAATAATATTATTAACATTATAATTGAAAATACAGTATGTCTTAATATTTCTAACTTTATGTTTTCTTTTCTTTTATCTTTTACTATGGATTTATATAATTTTATGCCACTTACAGCTAAAGCTAGAATTGCAGGAATAAATAATATATTTTGTAAGAATAATGTTATTAGGATAAAACTAAGCCCTTTTCCTAATCCCATTATTGATATACATAATGAAATTGTATATCCTAAACAAAATCCTCTATATAATATTATTCCAAATACAATCGGAATTCCTATTACTGTAGTTCCAAAAAACCATATTGAAATCCCTAATAACAAATTTTGGGCTATCGAATTTTTGAGCAATTCTATTTTGTTAATACTTTCTAGACTTTTGAATTTTTCTATAAATTGGTTTAAATAATTTGTTATTTCTGTTTTTGGTTCTTGTTGTATGTTATTTATAAAAAATACTCCACTAAATATTCCTATTACAAATATTAGAGATATTATAAAATACTCTTTTTTATTGTTTATTACATGTTCTTTTATTATCTTAAATATTTTAAATTCTTTTTTTTCTTTCATATAAATCTCCTTATCTTTTATACATAATGTGTATTCAATAAGAAAATTTATAGAACTAGATTTTTAAAATATCAAAATCCCCTTTTTTTGACGATATCTCTAAACTACTTTTCCATAGTTTCCTCCGCCTCCAGACTGTACTTTACATTCGCCATTTCTTGCTCTGTCTATTGAATCTGCAATTTTTTCTCCCACAACTGCTTCTATATCATCTTTAGATAATTTATGAAGGATATTCATTTCAGTTTCAAATGTTTCTAACAATTTTGTTATTGTTTTTCCTCCTACTCCTGGAATAAATCCTAGTGGTATTTGATATACATATGGCGGTCTATTTTCTGGACTTTTTGAGTCTTCTTTATCCCTTATTAATTCTATTCTATCAAAAACTCCAAATGTCACATTTTTTCCTCCACAATATGGACATTCGTCTACTGGCTCTTTGGTTTCTATTGCTTTTTCACAATCATCACAATATGTTCTATGATATTTTCCTAGTTTTGGATCTAATCCATAATTTGCTATTACTTTTCTTCCATCTTCATTTTTTAATGCTTTTACAATCTCTTTAAATGATATATCTTCTACTTGCATTTTGTTATATTCTCTTGCTATTTTAGGTAATGAATGTGCATCTGAATTTGTCACAAATGTCTTATTTTCTAATTCAGAAATCATGTCTGCTAAATATGTATCTGAACTTAATCCAAGTTCAACTGCAAAGATCTTATCATATTTTTCTTTAAATATATATTGTAATCTATCTGTACAATTTCCGTAATAGCTTTTATGTGGTGTAAAAATATGTGCTGGGATTAATATTCCATTATATCTTTCTACCATATCTATTAGGTCATATCCTGATAAATCTGATCTTTGTGTACTTAATGTTATATTTTTTAAATGATGACTTAATTCGTTTGAAAATCCTTTTATATCTTTCAAATATGGAAAAAAGCAGATATTGTGTGCAGATCCTTTTTTTCCATTTCTTCCTTCTTCTGATGTTTCTACTTCACTTCCTAAAAGTATACAAACTTTGTCTTTGTATATAATTCCTCCATCTTTTAGTTCATAGGCATCTCCTGTTTGTAAAAATTTCTCTATGTCTTCTATTACATATGGTGATGCACAATCAATAATTCCTACTACATTTATACCCTTTCTTTCAGCACATTCTTTTGCGATGTTTGCAAAATTCAAAGATTTTGCTGCTGTTATTTTTATTGGTTTTCCATTTTCACTTCTTCCTATGTGTACATGTAAATCTGCAAATATTTCGTACATTTTTCTCTCCTTATTCTAAAAACGATGATTTTTTTCTACATTCCCAAAATCATCGTTTTTTATTTAATTTTGATTTTTTAATTTTTCACTATTCATATTTTCTTCTGCTATGTGTGCCAAGATTTTTTTTGTTGTTTCTTCGCTAAATAATGGTCTATTGGAATCTTTGAACATTCCTTCTTTTATTTCTTCTCTATATTTTTCAACGGCTTTATCTATTTTATTTTCATACTCATAGCATACTTTTTTCATAAATTCTTTTACATTTTTAGATTCATTATGTATTTTTACTAATCTTCTTAATGCTTTCATTGATGTTAAGTCATTTAATTCTATTTGTTCCATCATGTGAACAAATTCTCCAAATGTATGTAAAAATCTATTATATTTTCCTTTTAGATTTCTGTGTTCTAGTAATACCATTGCTTCATCTGGTTGAAACCCTATTCTTTCTGGTCTATCTAGCAACATTCCTCCAAATTGGTCAACTAATTCTAGTACATCACTTTCTCTTTCTCTTGGATTACTGTTGCTGTATCTATTGACTTCTTCACATATTTTACAAAATCTTCTGTCAAATCCTAATGTTAATAAATAATCTGCTCCTTCTTTTGCATATGAATGTATTTTTTCTAGGTCTTGTGCATTGTCTACTTTTTTGCAATTACATAATAGACATGCTGTTATTATTAAATTTTTGTCTACATCAACTTTCATGAAATCTACAAACATTCTGGCTAATTCTGTTTTAAATATTACTGATTTATCAAAAAATATTTTTGTTTTTTTTGCTAAATAATATGTGATTTCCATTTTTTCTGCTAGCTCATTTTCATCTAAAATGTAATTAGCAAATGTATCCATATGCATCCTCCTTCGACAAAATTTCATACAATTTTATTATATATGAATTGTGAAGTTTTTTCAACATATTTTAAAAATGTAATATAAATGTAATATAAATGGTGTTACCTCTTTATATGAATTTTTTGTAATTTTTTTATTTACTTTACAATATTTTGTTGATAAAATCGGAACATAGAAAAAATCTTAGAGTGTATAACTCTAAGATTTTAAACTATTTTTTATTCAAAAATTATTCTAACTTTTTGTCTTTTATTCTTTATTTTATAATATATCTTTACAAATTTATAATATTATTCTTTATTTTTAACTTCCTTGCAAAATCAAATTTATTATTCTTTTATATTCTCTATTTCTTCTCTTGTTAATCCTGTTGTTTCTACTATTATTTCAATACTTATATTTTTTTCTAACAATTTTTTGGCTATTTCCTTTGATTTTTTTAGTTCTCCACGTTCTTCTCCGTATTTTTTCTCCTTCTTCTAGTCCTTTTCTTCTTGCTTCGTACATTTCTGTATTATAAACTAATCTACTTTTTTCCCTTATTTCATATATTTCTCTTTCTTTTTCATCTGCACTCATTTCTTCTAATTGCTCTATTGCCTCTTTAATTTCCCCTTCTTCTTTTTTACACTTTTTCATCATTTCTTCATCGCCCCCAATTACTAATAACCATTTTTCTAATAAATCCCCTGTTCTTGGTTTGTTTTCTTTAAATTTTGTTAACTCTATTATGTAATAACTTATCATATCTGTTAAATATTCATCTTCTTTTTCATATCCCATTTCTGCATATCTTTTCTCTTGTGTTTTTTCAAATTTTAATTTTGCTATACTTAAATATGCATTCCTTTTTAATATATTATCTGTTGTTATACATATTACTATTGTATTTTTGGCATCTGGATATTTTTCTGATACTTTTATATCTCCTGCTACTAATTTAGAACTATATACAACTAGTCTTTTATCTATTGCTGTTGTATTACCTACTTGCATTTCGATGTCAAGTATAATATTTCCGTTTATCTCTGCTTTTATGTCTAATATACTTAATTTTTCTTTTAGTGATTCTTTTGGTATTACAATTAAAAAGAAATTATAAAAAATTATATTATCCCCTTGAATTTATTTTTTATTTAGTATAATATATAAAAGAAATAATAGAGATTTACATAGGAGGATATACAATGCCACGAAAAACAAAAGAAACAAATGAAATAATAAAACAAGCTAAATCAAGTAATACAGCTGATGTAGCAAAAAAAGAATCACCAAAAACAACAGCAAAAAACACAAAATCAGTTGCTAAAAAATCAACTGCAAAAAAGGACACAACTTCAAAATCCAAACCAGCAACTAAAAAAACATCTACCACAAAAAGTGTAGCAAAGAAAACATCTGCTACTTCTAAAACTGTTGCTACTAAAAAAACAACTACAAAAAAGACAACATCTAAAACTACAGCAACAAAAACAGCGTCAAAAAAATCTACAACCACTAAAAAGAAAGCAGATACAAAATCAACTACTAAAAAAGTCCTTACAAAGAAAAGTACGGCTAAAAAGCAAAAAGTTGATATTGTAGAATATTATGATTTACCTTACAGATATAATCAAACTGTTGTAAAAGTTTTGGCACAAACTCCTAATAATCTATTCATTTATTGGGATATTTCAGACGCAGATAGAGAAAATTATAAAAAACAATATGGTGAAAACTTTTTTGAAACTACAAAACCTGTATTAATAATTCATAATACAACATTAAATTATAGTTTTGAAATAGATATAAATGATTTTGCTAATAGTTGGTATCTTCATGTAAATGATTCTAAATGTGATTATAAAATAGAATTAGGCAGACGTCCAATTGCAGAAAATCCAAAGATTAATACAAATTATATATATATATCAACTTCAAATGAAATAGAATCACCAAATGATCATGTTTTATTTAATAAAGAACAAAAAATGGTGTATTTTAGAAATACAAAAACTGGTGTCCAAGTTGAAAAGCCTATTTCTGCCAATTTATCATTTATTAGAAATATGGGTAAAATATATGATAATTATGATATAAAAGAATTTTACAAAGTACTATACAAAAATGAAGATATTGAAGAATTTTACGATTTATCAAATCCATCTTCTGGCAACCCTTCTTCTGGAAGTCTTTCTTCAAAATTCAAATAAATCTTGAGACACTTGGGTTGCAAGTAAAAAGTGTCTCATTAATTTTTAACAATTATTTTTTATTATAATTAATAGTAAAATTTATATTTTATATAGAATATTAAAAGGAGAAATTAAATGCAAGAGAAAAAAGGATATGTTAGTTTTGTTCTTCATGCACATCTTCCATTTATACATCATCCTGAAAGTGATGACTATTTAGAAGAATCATGGCTATATGAAGCAATATCAGAAACATATATACCATTATTAACAAATTTTCAAAAACTTGTAGATGAAGGAGTTAACTTTAGAATTACAATGTCAATGACTCCTCCTCTACTTTCAATGTTAGATAATAAATTATTACAAAAAAAATATATTAACTATTTAAATCAACTTATTGAATTATCTGAAAAAGAAATAAAGAGAACTGCTGGAGATGAAAGATTAAACCAGTTAGCTCATTATTATTTTGATAGATATTCAAATGACTTACATCTATTTAAAGATGTTTATAAATGTAATTTAATAGAAGCTTTTAAACATTTTCAAGATATTGGAGTTTTAGAAATCATAACATGTGGAGCAACACATGGATATTTTCCAATATTATATGTTAATGAAAAAACTGTAAAAGCTCAAATAGCTGTTGGAGTTCAAACATATGAAAGATATTTTGGAAGAAAACCTCGTGGAATTTGGCTTCCTGAATGTGGTTATGTTCCAGAAGCAGATAAATATTTAAAAGAATTTGGGATAGATTATATTATAACAGAAACACATGGTATTTTGTATGCTGACCCAACTCCACTATATGGTACATTTGCTCCAATTGTTTCTCCAGAAGGTGTAATCGCTTTTGGTAGAGATATCGAATCATCTAGACAAGTTTGGAGCTCTATAAATGGATATCCTGGAGACTTTAACTACAGAGAATTTTATCGTGATATTGGATATGATGCAGACTATGACTATATAAAACCATATATTGCACATAATGGCGTAAGAGTTCATACTGGTATAAAATATTATAGAATAACAGGAAAAACAGAATTTAAAGACTATTACAATATACAATGGGCAAAAGATTCAGCAGAAAAACAAGCAGGTCATTTCTTAGATTGTAGAACTGCTCAAATAGGAAACCTTGTACAATATACAGAAAATCCTCCTATTGTTCTTTGTCCTTATGATGCTGAATTATATGGACATTGGTGGTATGAAGGTCCTTATTGGCTATATATTTTGTTTAAGAAAATTTATTATGATGATTGTAATTTTGAATTAATTACACCATCTGAATATATTGATAAATATCCTAATATGCAAGTATGTTCACCATGTCGCTCTAGTTGGGGAGCTAATGGATATAGTGAAGTATGGTTAAATCCTACTAATGATTATGTACATAGACATCTTCATGTTGCAGGAGATAGAATGTGTGAACTTGCTCATTTATATCCAAATGCAGAAGGCTTAAAGAAAGAAGCTTTAAATCAATGTGCTAGAGAATTATTATTAGCACAAAGTAGTGATTGGCTATTTATTATTACAAATGGTACAATGGTAGATTATGCTAAGAAAAGGATTAAAGATCATATTGGAAGATTTACTAAATTATATTACCAGATTAAAGATGATGAAATTGATGAAGAATTTTTAGAAGATATCGGTGAAAAAGACTGCGTATTTGCTGATATTGATTACATGATTTATTATTAAACGACAAAAAGACAAAACAGGCCCGTTTTGTCTTTTTGTCGTCACTTTATTTTTTTATTGTCATATAATAATGTATAAGTTTTTTAATTTTGGTAGATACTAGTTTTATCAGAAAGGGGTATTTTTATATGAAATCTTTATGCATAAAAACAAACAATTCCAATATACTAGATTATCTACTTAATGAATTAAAATATGCTGATATAAAAGACATTTGTTTCTCACAAAATCAATTCAAAAATTATAAAAATGTTATTATACATTACCTTTCAAATGATAACCCCTACTTTTTTTCAAAAATAAGCACCCTTCTATCTTTTCTAATTATTGATGAAATTGAAGATACTCTCATGAAAAGAATTATCCATAAAAATTATTTTTACTTTGATTCTCTTGAAAGAGAAAAAATACTGAAAAATTGTTATAATATACTGTCAGATGAATACTATACTTGGTTTGATAAGAAATTTGATGCGATTTATCAAAGCTTTTATGAATTTATATCAACCAATAAAGTTCTTATTCTAGATGGCTTTATAAATTTTAGATTGCAAAAATATAATTGCATTTTAGATGAAATTGTAGCTGAAAGTGTTAATAATTATATTATTGAAAAAGAATATATGGAATTTATTTCTTTATTAAAATTGTATATAAATTCACAAAATAATAATTCTAATATTGTACATTTAATTTATAAAGACGCTGATTCTATACTATTAGATGAAAATAAAAATATTATACTAAATTCAGAAGAATTGTTTAATGCAAAATATTTGAGTGATATATCATTTTCTTCAAATGATATTGCATTAAATTCTCTTTTAAATTTATTACCTAAAAAAATTTACATTCATTTAATTGATAACAAAATAGATGAATTTATAAATACTTTGCAATTAATATTTGAAAATCGTGTATCAATTTGTCTAAATTGTGAATTGTGCAATTTATATAGATATAACAAAAATCCAGTTTCTCATTAGACATTGTCAATTTTGTCCATTTGAACCGTTTCCTTTTGGATAAAAAATGGCATGAAAATTTTTAAATTGTTATTTTCATGTCATTTTTTATTTATTACACTAAATTCTACTTTCAACTATGCATACAAATAATAACCTGGTCCGTTTTGTTTTTATCCATTTATTATTGAATTTAATGAGTTCATTGCATCTTGTAATCCTGGCAATAAAGAATTTACTAAATTATCATCTGCTTGTATTTTCCATTCCCCATCTTGTTTATTTAAATTTATTGTAGTTGTTACTGTTTTTGTTCCTATTTCTTCATCTTTTAGTTGCTCTTTTAATTTATTCATTTGTTCTTCTTCTGTAAAAGATTCTCCACTAAATGCTATTTTTAAAGCTTCTTGTGTATAATTTGAAATTATTTTTTCAAAGTCTTTATTAGTAATTTCTACTTCTACACTTGCTGTATCTTTCTCTTTAGAAATATTTAAAACTTTCCAACTTAGTTTATCAAATAGCAATGTTTGAGTTTCTTGATCCATTTCTGTAGTTTCTAATATTGCTGAATTATTAGCGATTTCATCATAATTTACATATTTATTAACACTTTCAAAATCTCCATTTTTTAAACTATTTAACATTCCTTCTACAGTTTTTTCTGGCGTTTTTGGTAATAATATTAATGCTGTCACAACTGCTAAAACTATTATTACTAAACCTATTCCACCTATCCAAAATCCTGCTTTACTACCATTTTTCTCTTTACTTTTCTTTTTTTCTGATTTATTTTTTTCTTTCTTTTTATTATCTATTTTATTCATTTCTGTTTCTTTTTTTAAATCTTTTCCACTAACTTTATTGAACTTTGGCTCATCTACTTTTTCTTTTTTTGTATTTTCTTCTTTCTTCTCCTTATTAACAGCTTTTACATTTTCTTCTTTTTCCATAGATATCCCTCTTTTCTTATTATTCTACAAAAATTATATATTAAGAAGGATTTTTTTTCAACTATTTTTTACAAATTTATTTAATTCATAGTTACTATTTGTTACAATCTATACTGCTTGATTTATTCCTGTTGCTACTATTTTACTCATATTTTCTATTAGTCCATCTATTTCCTTTGGTGTTACAATTAAATTATAATCTTGTGGTACTAAAGCTTCTTTTATTTCTTCGTAATTATCTTCTTGTTTTAACTGATTCAAATAATCATTAGATTTTGCCTCATCTTGTAATTTAGTAATAAATAAATCTAATGAATCATTTACTAATACTGCTGTTTCTACAACTGTTGGTATACCAATTGCCACAACCGGAATTCCTAATGTATTTTGACTAATTTCTTTTCTAGTATTCCCAACACCAGCACCTGGTACTATCCCTGTATCTGATATTTGTACAGTACTACTTATTCTTTCGATACTTCTAGAAGCTAAAGCATCTATTACAATCAATAATTTTGGTTTCGTATTATCTACTATCCCTTTTAATATTTCAACAGTTTCTATTCCTGTAGTCCCTAATACTCCTGGAGATATTGCACTAACATTTCTTGCACCTTCTTTTACATATTGTGGTAAATATTTTATCATATGTCTTGTTACTTCAATATCATTAATTACTTTAGGTCCTAGAGCATCTGGTGTTACATAAATATTTCCTAACCCTACAACTAATATTTCTCCATTTTTATCAATATGACTGTCTACAATTTTTCTTAGTTCATCAGATACTGTATCTGCTGATTTTTGTATTTCTTCTTCTCCTGCAATTTTTAAATTTTTTATATCAATAGTTACATATACTCCTTTAGGCTTTCCAATTGCTTTCTCCCCTTCTTCATTAGTAATTTTTACTCTGTCTACTTTTATGTTTTCATCAATTTGTTGTTCTTCACTTTCTATACCATTAATTTCATTTTCTAACTTATTTGCTGTCCTATAAATTTCTCTTCTTTCACTTGCCAAATCAGTTCTAAAATTAAACATAAGACTCTCCTTTCTTATGAACTTTAATCAGTATATTTAAAGTTCATCTTTACAATTTATTATTTGTATTTTTCTTTTATTTATTCTTTTGTTTTACAAAATAAATTATTGAGCCGAGCAATTTAATGAAAATATTATAATTACAATGATTCTAATGTACTGTATTTTTATTAACCATTATCTAGTAACGAGAAATTTACGAAATATCAATATATATATACATTCTATTTATAGTATTTTTAGTTGTAAATTGTAACTTCTAAAACACTTTTTCTAAAAATCGTTCTAAATCCACTTGCATTTTTCTTGGTTTTATGTTAACATATGCATGTAACAATTAATTATGTACTAAGTTATCATATTGTTCAGATAACTATAAAAAGAAAGGAATTTTTATGGAATCTAAAAAAATTTTTGAAGAAATTAAAAAATCAATGGGAGATTTCCCGCCTTTTTATCCTGAATATCGGAATAAAAAATGCACAAACTGCTATGCACACGCTTTAGGTCTTCACTGGCCTGATGAAAAACATGAGCATTATATACCAGGTAAATTCTTCTTTACACTGACTCTAGTTCTTCTGCTGGATGGCATTTTGTAAGAGAATCTATTACATTTGAAGGAGAAAGAATTTGGACTCATAAACCTGGCTGGTATGAACCTATTCATGAAATTGAATTTTCAAAAGGACATCTATGTTTTAATTTTGAAAATATTATATTTTTTACATTTAGAAGGTGTTTAGAAGTTTTTTTCTGATATGTATAAAACAGGAAACTCAAAAAAGGACTTATGTTAATATAAATTTTAACATAAGTTCTTTTTGGTTAATGTCCAAAACAGAAACGTCCCTAATTGGACATTATTCTAAATATTTCTTCAAGAATTTTCCTGTATAGCTTCTTTCGTTTAAACAAACTTGTTCTGGTGTTCCAACTGCTATAACTTCTCCACCATTTTCTCCACCTTCTGGTCCTAAATCAATAATATGGTCACAAGTTTTGATTAAATCTAAATTATGTTCAATAACAATAATTGTATTTCCTGTATCTACTAATCTTTGTAAGATATCAACTAATTTATGAACATCCGCAATGTGAAGCCCTGTTGTTGGTTCATCTAATATATATAAAGTTTTTCCAGTAGCTCTTTTTGATAATTCTGTAGCAAGTTTTACTCTTTGTGCTTCTCCTCCTGATAGAGTTGTTGATGGTTGTCCTAATTTGATATAACTTAATCCTACATCATATAAAGTTTGTAATTTTTGTTTTATTTTAGGAATTTTATCAAAGAATTGTAATGCTTCTTCTACAGTCATATCTAGAACGTCTGCTATTGTCTTTCCTTTATATTTTACTTCTAAAGTTTCTCTGTTATAACGTTTTCCTTTACATACTTCACAAGGTACATAAATATCTGGTAAAAAGTGCATTTCTATTTTGTGAACTCCATCACCATTACAGCTTTCACATCTTCCTCCAGCTACATTAAAACTAAATCTTCCTTTTTGATATCCTCTTAGTTTTGCTTCTTCTGTTTCTGCAAAAATGTCTCTTATTAAATCAAATACTCCTGTATATGTTGCTGGGTTTGAACGTGGTGTTCTTCCTATTGGTGATTGATCTATATTAATTATTTTGTCTATTTGCTTAATTCCTTTTATTCCTTTGCATTTTCCTGGTTTTTCGTTTGATCCATTTAATTCTTTTGCAATTGTTTTGTATAATACTTCATTTACTAATGTTGATTTTCCTGAACCAGATACACCAGTTACACAAGTAAATACTCCTAGTGGAAATTTTACACTTATATTTTTTAAGTTGTTTTCTGTTGCACCTTGTACTTCTATTACTTTAGATTTTGTGTGTTTTCTTCTCTTTTTTGGCACTGGTATTTTCAATCTTCCACTTAAATATTTTCCTGTAATTGATTTTTCTACTTGTTTAATTTCTTCTGCAGTTCCTTGTGCCATAACTTGTCCTCCATGAGCTCCTGCTCCTGGTCCAATATCAATTACTTGGTCTGCAGAATACATTGTATCTTCATCATGTTCTACTACAATCAATGTATTTCCTAAGTCTCTTAGCTTTTTTAAAGTCGCCAATAATCTATCATTATCTCTTTGATGTAGCCCTATACTTGGTTCATCTAAAATATATAATACACCTGTTAATCCAGAGCCGATTTGTGTAGCTAATCTAATTCTTTGTGCTTCTCCTCCTGATAATGTCCCTGCACTTCTTGATAATGTTAAATATTCTAGTCCTACATCTATTAAAAATTGTAATCTTTGATGAATTTCTTTTAATATTAAATCAGATATCATTTTTTCAGTTTGGTTTAATTCCAAATTGTCTAAATAATCTTTTATCTGGATTATTGACATCTCTGTTAATTGATTTATGTTTTTGTCTCCTATTTTGATAGACAGAATTTCTGGTTTTAATCTTGCTCCATGACATGAATAACAAGGTGAATTACTCATATACATTTCATAAAAATCACGCATTCCTTGAGATTTTGTTTCATTATGACGTCTATCTAAAGTTGGAAGTACTCCTTCAAATGGTGTTTTAAATCTTCTAACTCCTGCTGGTGATTCATATTCAAAATCAATTTCTTCATCACCTGTTCCATACAAGATTTTTTCCATAAAACTTCTAGGTAAATCTTTAATTTTCTTTCCTTTTATATCAACTCCATAATGTTTTCCTATACTTTCAAAATACATTTTTGCCATGGTGTCACCTTTTTTCATAGTACTTGAGCCAAATGCTTTTACTCCATCATATAATGTTTTGTTTTTATCTGGAATAATTAAATCTTCA
>CALXJV010000006.1 GCA_944388715.1 uncultured Clostridia bacterium | reverse complement strand
TATGGCTCTATGGTAGTAATGAGTATAGAAAAATATTCAAAATTAATGAGTGATGCAGAATATAATGAGTATATTGAAAATGCATTAGATGAAGCTGAAAAAGAGCTAGATAATCCAAATACAAAATACTATACTCATGAGGAAATGATGAAAATGGCAAGGGAGGTAATCGATGGAAAAAAATAATTATAGAATTAGATATCTTCCTTCCTATATTGAAGATTTAATGGGTGTTTTAAATTACATTACATATAATTTGCAAAATCCTAAGGCGGCAGAAAGATTGCTTAATAAAATTAATGAAGCAATAAATAAACGAAGTTTAAGTCCACTAGGTTACGAAAAATATAATCGAGCTAGAAACAGTAAATATATATGGTATCGAATTTATATAGAAAATTATACTGTTTTTTATACAGTTATAGAAAATACTATGGAAATAGTACGTATATTAAGTAGCAAAAGAAATTTTGATAAATTAATTTAAAAGCAAAAATGCGAAGTTGTGTAATTTTAGTAATTATATGACTTCGCAAAATGGTTGGTAGATTTTTAAATCCACACCATTGATATTAGCTTTCCATCCAGAAGGAAAAGGAATATTAGGAAAACGACTACTAATTGTAACAGCATTTCGATAACTAGTAGAATTCTCATTTATGTAGCCATTCACTAAATCAACACCATCAGGATTTACCATAGGCATAATATAAATAGAATTACTATTAAAAAGATTTCTAACAGAATATCCATAAAGAGAGCCATCAGAAAGATATGCATCACAATAATTTTCTATAAACTTCATTAATAAAACCGATGTAATCCATTCATTAGCATGAATCGAACCAGAATAGAAAACTTTATTAGGGCCATTTCCTAATTTTACAACATAAATAGGTTTTCCTAATACACTATTTCCAACAACTTGAATATTTAAAAAAGGATATACATGATTTAATAAAATCAAATTTTGTCTTAATAAATATGAATTATATAAGACATTTGTAGGAACAATATTCATTTTCATCACCTATCAATATGATATGAAATTTTCTAATATTTGTTAAAACAAAATTATATACTACTTTATCATAAATCCATACAAAATTTATACTGAATAAAAAATTAGACTATATAAGTAAAGAAATTTACTTGGTAAAACTGGCACAAAACAAATAAGTTTAAAATTAATATAAATTATAAGGCTTTCTGATTTGTTATATATATGAAAAATCTAAAGTAATATTTGCAAAAATTACTTGTTGATAAAATCATAAAGATATTGTATAATAAATAAGTACATGGGGATGTACTTGGTTTCGACATATTACTAGAAGGATAGATAGCAAGTAGTGGATTCTCGTTGGCCACTTAAAAAAACGGGAAACTAAATATAAACGCAGAAAATAATAATGAGTATGCTTTAGCTGCCTAATTGTAGCTACGCTTTCCTAAATGTTCCTACGCATTTAGATAAAGTGTCATATTAGTAGGAAACAAAACTACTTTTGCTTTGGAAGTAGTGGGTATTTAAAAGCTATATCTAGTTCAAACCTGTTTATTGGTGTGGGCTAGACGAATGTAAAAAATAAACTAAACTTGTAGAAATCTATTTGGAAGGTATTATGGACAGGGGTTCGACTCCCCTCATCTCCACCAAAAGAACATTATGTGAATTTATATAAGGATAACAAATTGATTGATATTTGTATCGAGCATTAAAAATGTGAAAAAAGATATTAAGGAGAAGTTATGGATAAAATAGAAGAAATATTATGGAATCTAACAGTAGATAAAGTAACAAGATTATGTAAAATAGCTAACATAAAAGGAAGAACTGGAATAAAAGAACAAAAGATAAAATTACTTCTAAAATTTTTTAGTAATGAAAATTGGGTCAAAGAAACATTTAAAGAACTTACAAATTATGAAAAAGATATGATGAAATGCATAATACAGAATAAATATCATCCAGAAAATTCTGAAATTCAAAAAATATTAGATAAACATAAAAGTAAAAAATATTATTATTCAGATTCATATTTTAAAGAAAATTCAAAAGTGAATTTATTTTATCTATATGGAAGAAGAATACCAGAAGAGTTTAAGGAGAAATTAAATGAAATAATAGAGCCATTAGAAATAAATATAGAACCTACAGAAAAAGAAATAGATCCAGAGGGATTTTTTGCAAATATTGTAGGTAGAGATAAAAGAACAAGTGATTTTGATGAAATAATAAAATTTGTAAACACAAACAAAATAAAAGCAACAAAAGCCAAACAACAAATGCCAAAGGCAAGTTTATTAAAAATACATAGAAAATTACGATATAGAGATGTATTAAAAAATGATGAAATTGATTTTGAAAGTATAAGAAACATAGAAGATACTACAGTTTCAAATGGATTAATAAATTTATTAAGAAATAGTTTGATTCTTAGAATAAAAAAAGAACAATTTGTTGTAGATGACCTTTTTTGTAAAGAGTATCAACAATTAAATAAAGTAGAAAAAATAAAATTCTTACTTAAAGAATATCTAAGTAGTGATAGTATATATATTAATGAATGTGATAGAATAGAAAGTGCAAATTTTTATATTGATAACAGGTTACCAAAATTTGGTTCAGCAAGGAGATTAATTATCGAATATCTTAAAAAGGCACCTATTGATAAATGGGTAGAAGTTTCAGAATTAGAAAAAATGATAAGAATTAATGAATATGAATTTTTAAGACCATATACAGGAGAAGTTTTAATAAAAGATGAGTATTATAATCAATATTATCAAGAGGCAACACATAATGAATTTGAAAAAGCTTTTATAAATGTTGTACTTATGGAATATTTAGCAGTAATGGGAATTATTGATGTAGTTATAACACAATATGAAGATGATTATGGATGGAGAGAATATTTAGAAGTAGAATATTTTAAGATAACTAAATTTGGAAGTTATGTATTAGACATGGCAAAACAAGAGGAAAATGAAGAAGAAAATGATGAAGGATTTGTAGTAACCAAAGACTTTCAAATTAAAATTAAAGATAATAATCAAAAATTAAAATTTGAACTATTTTTTGATAGATTTTTGGATAAAAAATCAGAAAGCCCTTTAATATATAATTTGAATTTTAAAGGAATGGCTAAAGCTTTGGAATTGGGAATTAAATTTAAAGAGATATATGAGTATTTACAAGAAAATAGTGAAGAAGATATACCATTAAATGTTAAAGCCCAATTTGAAGATTGGATAAAAATGTCTACAAAAATAAAAATAAAAAATGTTACTATATTAGAAGTAGATAATGAAAATTTTGATGATATAATAAGAAGTAAAGATTATAAAGAATGTATAGATTCAATAAGAAGTAATATTATAATCTTAAAACCAAGTAAAATAGAAAAGATAAAGGAAAAATTAAACGAGAATGGAAAATTCTGTATATAGAACAATAGTGCAAGTAAAAAAGTATAAATTTTAGTAAGAAAATTAAATAGTAATAATTTTGTACATATTAAAATTTAAATTTTCAAGGAAGTGATATAGAGTGAAAAAGTTACCATATGGAATAAGTGATTATCAAAGTCTAATAGAAAATAATTATTATTATGTAGATAAAACAATGTATATAGAAAAATTAGAAAATTTAGCAGAAAGATATATAATGTTTTTAAGACCCAGAAAATTTGGAAAAACGTTATTTACAAGTACATTAGAAAATTATTATGACATAAAAAAAGAAGAAAAATTTAAAAAACTATATGGAGAAACATATATAGGAAAAAATCCAACAAAACTAAGAAATAGTTATTATATATTGAAATTCAACTTTGCAGGAATAGATACAACGAATGAAAAAACAACAATAAAAGGATTTAAAGAAAAAGTAACAGCATCAATATCAGATTTCATAAAAGGTTATAGTTTAGATTTTTATATAAATTCTGATATGACAGCTGAGGGATTATTGAATAATTTATTAATAGCATTTAAAAATCAAAAACAAGGGAAAAAAATCTATGTAATAATAGATGAATATGATCATTTTGCAAATGAATTATTAGGATTTAATACAAATCAATTTAAAAATTTAGTATCAAAAAATGGAAAGGTAAGAAAATGGTACGAGATATTAAAAGAAGGAACAGAAAGTGTAATAGATAGAATATTTATAACAGGAGTAGCACCGATAACATTAGATAGTTTAACATCAGGATTTAATATAAGTTCAGATAAAACACAAGATGAAAGATTTAATGAAATGATGGGATTTACAGAACAAGAACTAAAAGAGTTGATGAGGGTACAAAATATTAAGAATGATGAACAAGAAACATTAATACCTATCATGAAAGAAAACTATAATGGATATAAATTTTCAATACATGGGAAAGAAAAGATATATAATTCAAATATGTGCTTATATTTCTTGAATAGTTATACAGAACTAGGAAGAATTCCAGAGAGATTAATTGATGTAAATATTACAAGTGATTATAGTAAATTAGGAAAAATGTTAGATTTATGCAAAGGAGAAGAAAGAGAAAGAGTAATAGAAAAAAACGTATCAGGAGAAGGAATAGTAAGTGAAATAAGACAAAAATTTAATCCAGCAATGGAATTTACAGAGACAGATTTAGTATCAATGCTATATTATTTAGGGTATTTAACAATAGAAGGAGATGAAGTAGGATATCCAAAATTAAATATACCAAATAATGTAATGAAAGAAATCTATTCAGACTATTTTTTAAAAATATTAAGAGAAGAAATCAACATAGACATAAATGATAATTACACGGAAATAGCAAGAGAGATAGCATTAGAAGGAAAGATAGATAAAATAATAGGAATGCTAGAAAAATATTTAAATAATTTATCAAATAGAGACTACATGAAATTTGATGAGAAATATATAAAATTGATATTTTATTGTATAGCAATGAATTTAAAAATATTCAGATTAAAGTCAGAAATGGAAGTACAAAGAAAATACCCAGATATATTATTAATACCAAGAGAACGAGATAAAGGATATAAAGGAGTAATGATAGAATTTAAATATTTGAAAAAAGGAGAAGAAAATAAATTAGAAGAAAAGCAAAAAGAGGCAAGAGAGCAGATAAAAGAATATGGAGAATTTGAGGAAATCAAGGAGTTAGAAAATATATATAAATATACGGTAATAGCAGTAAATGATAAAATATATGTAGAGGAAATAAAATAATAGTTACTAGATAATGGTTTTGAATTGAAAAAAGCCAAAACAATTCTGCTGTAATGATTTTGTAATCTACTAAACTATAACAATCAAAACAAGCAGAATGTAATTTTCATATTTTAAGATACTGTAAGGCAGAATATGAGGAGAAATTATATGAGAGGTTTAAATCCAGAGTTTGAAAAAGAATTTTTAGAAAATGGAAAATTTAGAGGAATTATAGAATATGTAAAAAAGCAAGATGATGTTTTTCTAGGAGTTAGAGAAAATTATATTAATTTATATGTTGATGGAGGTAGCTTTTTTAAACTTGAATATAAAAGTAGAAAAGGACATGTAGGTTCTTTTGATGAAAAATATTATAAATATTGTATAGAAAGAAAACCAAGAAAGCTATCAAGTATAAAAGGAAAAACAATAGAAGATATAAAAGATTGGATAAATTTATTTCCCGATTTAAAGAAAATAGTAAAAGATTATCAAGAAAAAATCATTCCTAAAACTAAAAAAAGTAGAGAAAAGATTTTACAGCAAAAATTAGTACATGAGTTTAACAAAAATTCTAATTATTTTGCTTATGATATTGAATATGCCATAAAAGGTGCTATTGACTATGTATATGACACAAAGAAAAATAGAACTAATAAAAAACCAAAAACAGAAGGTAGAGCAGATATACTATTAATTAGCAAACCTGTGAATAATAAAATAACAATTTATTTTATGGAAGTTAAAGAAGGGCTAGGAGCATTATCAGGCATAAATTTAAGAGAAGTAAGTTTGGGGTCTGGTATAGTAGGACACCTAAAAAATAATGCAAAAATAGTTAATCTAGTTAGAAAAAATAAATTATATGAATCTGAATACAGAAGAATTCATTATCCTAAAAATCCTACAATAGATATTAAAAAAATTTTATTACAAGAAGTAATAAATATAATGTCTTTTTATCATAAATGTGGATTGATAGAAAATAAAAATTTTAAGGACATAGATGATTATAGCAAAATCAATTTAAAAGAAGATGATGAAGCAATTAAATTAGTATTCTTTTTAGGAAATTATCCAGAAGGTTGTGAAAGTTTTGAACATTATCTAGGTATAAGATGTGATGAAAAATTAACATCTGATTTTTCAGTAAAAAAATTGTTAGATAATAAGCAAGAAGAAAAATTGAATTTGGATTATATAACATATGATAATATGATAGGCTTTAAATACATAAAAACAACAAAAAACTGTGACCAAAATGGATTTGAATTAGAGATTGAAGATAAGTATAAAGAAATAAGAAAAGAAGAATTTAAGGACAAAACAAGTAATTAAGTTTTACTTTTGTATATAATTTCAATGTCAAGTCCAAGCTTGAAGAGTATATTAAAAAAAATCTGATTTTTTTTATATATAATTTCAATATAAAGGGGAGAATGCTATGCAAGTTATAATACATAGGGGGACACATCAAATTGGAGGATGTATTACTGAAATAAAATCAAATAAAGGTACAAGGATTGCTATTGATATTGGAGAAAATTTACCAACATTGAATAATCAAAAAACGACTGAAATTGAAGTTGAAGGACTGACAAAAGGTGAAAGAGCTTTTGAAACTGTATTTATAACTCATTATCACGGAGATCATATAGGGTTATATAATAAAATTTTACCAGACATACCAATATATATGGGAGATGTGTCAAAAGAAATATATAAAATTTTACAAAAAAGATTAGAAAATGCAGGTATTATAACAAAACAAGATTTAGACATAATTGAGAGATTTAAAATATATAAAATTCCTGAAAAAATTAAAATAAAAGATATTTTAATAACACCTATAGAAGTAGACCATTCAGCGTTTAATGCACACATGTTTTTGATTGAATGTGATGGAAAAAGAATATTACATACAGGAGATTTTAGAATACATGGGCAAAGAGGAAAATCAGTCATTCCAGCATTAGAAAAATATGTAGGAGAAGTTGATTGTTTAATTTGCGAAGGAACAACATTATCAAGAATAAAAGAACAACCAATGACTGAATTTGAATTGCAAAATAAAGCTGAACAAATTTTTAAGAAAAATAAATATAATTTTGTAATGTGCAGTAGCACTAATATTGATAGGATTGCAAGTATGCATAAGGCTACCTTAAAAGTGAATAAATTATTTATATGTGATAAATATCAAAAAGAAATTTTAATGTACATAGATACTATATCAAGAAGTAGCTTATATAAATTTAAAGGAAAAGTTTTAAGTTATGATAATAATATTATCCAACTGATGAAAGAAAAAGGATTTGTAATGTTAGTTAGAGATAATTATATTTCAAGAAAAGCTATGAAGGAATTTCCTAATAGTACATTTATTTATTCACAATGGAAAGGTTATTTAGATGAAAAGTTTATAGAATATAAGCATATGCAAGAATTTGTTCCCCAAAATTATATTTATTTACATACAAGTGGACATGCAGATTATGAGGCAATAAAACAAGTATGTAGAACAGTAAAGGCTAAAATGATTATACCTATACATAGTGAAAAACCAGAAGAATTTGAAAAGATGCGGATTAGATAATTGTATTATAAAATTAGTAAACGATAATGAAATAATAAATATATAGAAGAAGTTACAATTCATATTCTAAAAAGATATAAATCCAAAAGTTATATTATAATATTTTTTAATTTATTAGGATAGCTCCATAAATGACGTCTTCTAAACTTTAAGCAAACGAGCCTCTCGCTGAATCGCGCTTCCTCATTTGTTTAAAGCTAAGAAGACGTACATTTATTCCACGTCACACAAATAAATTAAAAAATATTATAATATAACTTTTGGATTTCATAGATTTAACTATGAATTGTAAACATCAAGTGAAATGGAGAAAGAAAAAATATTCATAAATTGTTCACAAAACTGGAAAAGTATGATATAATCCAGAAAATATAAATAAGAAAAAATAGTATAATAAATGTTTGGAGGCGTTTTTTTATGAAGTATTCAAAGAAAATTGACAAAAAATGGCAAGAAATCTGGAAAAAGGAAAATTTATACAAATATAATCCAGATAGCAAAAAAGAAAAATTTTATACATTGGAAATGTTTTCATATCCATCAGGAGCAAAACTCCATTTAGGACATTGGTTCAACTTTGCACCAGCAGACTCTTTTGCAAGACTTAAGAAAATGCAAGGATACAATGTATTTCATCCAATGGGATTTGATGCTTTTGGACTTCCAGCAGAAAATTATGCTATAAAAACTGGAATCCATCCAGAAGACTCAACAAAGAAAAATATCGAAACAATGAAAAGACAGCTAGAAGAAATGGGAGGAAGTTACGACTGGGAGTATTCAGTAGAAACATGTATGCCCAATTATTATAAATGGACACAATGGATTTTTACAAAATTGTATAATGCAGGACTTGCATATAAAAAAGAAGCACCAGTAAACTGGTGTAGTAGTTGTAATACAGTTTTAGCAAATGAACAAGTTATAAATGGAAAATGTGAAAGATGTGGAACAGAAGTCATCAAGAAAAAACTAAGTCAATGGTTTTTCAAAATTACAGATTATGCAGAAGAACTTTTAGAAGGATTAAATGAAATTGATTGGCCAGAATCAACTAAAAAGATTCAAACAAATTGGATTGGAAAATCAGAAGGGGCTGAAATCATTTTCAAAACAGAAGACGGAAAACATGATATAAAAGTTTTTACAACAAGACCAGATACACTACAAGGTGTAACATATGTAGTTTTAGCACCTGAAAGTAAATTAGTCCAAGAATTAACAACAGAAGAATGTAAAGAAAATGTTGAAAACTACATTGCACAAACACTTAAACTTACAGAGATAGAACGTCTATCAACAGAAAGAACAAAAACAGGAACGTTTACAGGTTCATATGCTATTAATCCATTAAATGGAGATAAAGTTCCAATCTGGATAGCAGATTATGTATTAGAAGATTATGGAACAGGAAATGTTATGGCAGTTCCAGCACATGATGAAAGAGATTATGCTTTTGCTACAAAATATAATCTACCAATAAAAGAAGTAATCAAACCAAAAAATGAAAAAGAAGAATATAATTTACCATATGTAGAATATGGAGTTTTAGTAAACAGTGGAAAATATGATGGACTAACTTCAGAAAAAGCTAAAAAAGCTATAATTGAAGATTTAGAAAAACAAGGAATAGGAAATAGAACAATAAATTATAGATTAAAAGATTGGTTAGTATCAAGACAAAGATATTGGGGAGCACCAATTCCAATTATCTATTGTGATAAATGTGGTATTGTACCAGTTCCAGAAGAAGATTTGCCAGTACTATTACCATATGATGTAGAATTCAAACCAGATGGAGAATCACCACTAAAAAAATCAAAAGAATTCATGAATTGCAAATGCCCAAAATGTGGTGGAGATGCACAAAGAGAAGCAGACACATTAGATACATTTGTATGTTCATCTTGGTATCAACTAAGATATCCAGATGCTCAAAATGACAAAGAAGCATTTAACAAAGAAACAATAGACAAAATGGCACCTATTGATGTATATGTTGGAGGAAAAGAACATGCAGCAATGCACTTAATATACTCTAGATTTATGACAAAAGCGATGAGAGATTTAGGATATTTAGACTTCGACGAACCATTCAAAAAACTAATACATCAAGGAATGATATTAGGACCAGATGGAAATAAAATGAGTAAATCAAAAGGAAATACAGTATCACCAGATACATATATAGACAAATATGGATCAGACATATTTAGAATGTATCTAATGTTTGGTTTTGATTATAGAAAAGGCGGACCATGGGACGACAAAGGAATAGAGGCAATGACTAAATACTTTACAAGAGTAGAAACATTAGTAGAAAAAGTAAAAGAAATGAAAAAAACAGGAAACAAAGAAATAGGAACTGCCGAAAAAGACTTACTTAGAATACTTAACCAAACAATAAAATTAATGACAAAAGACATTGAAGAATTCCAGTTCAATACAGCAATAGCAAAAAGTATGGAATTGCTAAATGCAATAAATGCTTACTTAAATGAGCAAAAAATAAATGAAGATATTGTAATAGATATTACAGAAACATTTATAAAACTTTTAGCTCCACTTGCACCACATTTTGCAGAAGAACAATGGCATGAACTTGGAAAAACAACATTTGTATATAATGAAGAATGGCCAAAAGTAAATGAGCAAGAATTAAAAGGAGGAACAATTCAAATTCCAGTTCAAGTAAACGGAAAGTTGAAAACATGTGTGCCTGTAGATGCAGAAATGAATCCACAAGAAATGTTAAAGATAATAAAAAATGATGAAAAAGTTTTAAAAATTTTAGAAGAGAATGATGTAAAAAAAGAAATTTATGTACCAGGGAAAATTTTGAATATTGTAATTTAATATGAATATAAAAAAATCAAAATATTTGATATTTAAAAATAAATGTTGTAATATATATGTAGTGAATGATTATTACTAATGGTATTCACGGTTATATTAACATTTTGGTCGATGTTAATATAATGGTTTTGTATTCATGCTCTTTTAAGGAGTTAATAAAAGAGAAAAAAAGAGGGACCCAGCTCATAAGAGCTGGGCTTTTTTTAAACCGAATTTTCATTTTCCATATCATTCCACATAGGTAAATCTATGAGCAGGCGGTTGACAAGTTCTGATAAGTTTTCCAAATTTTTACTATTTGGATCTTTCTCATACTTATCGGATGCTTCCAGATATGAATTATAATCGTCATCTGAAAGCATTCCTAACGAATAGGACAATTCTACACAGGACTGCTTATATCCAGTATCCCGTGCAAATTCCATTGTTTCAGTTTCTTTTTGAGAGACTGAATTTTCATGCTTGCCATATGCATATCCGCCGATACCTCCTATCGTACAAAGCATAAGTGTAATGATGATAGCTGTTAATAAAGAAGTTTTGTTCATGATGTATTTCCCTCCTATTTTGTATCCATATAATCTGGATACTTATGAAAAAAATTAAATGTTACAAATAAATTATAGCAAATATTTCTTAGAAAGTCAATTTTATGTAAATATGGCGCGAGAAGAGACAAAAAGAATTCACCAAAAATTAACACAAATTACTTGTAAAAAACTACATATTGGTGTAAAATACACATGTATTGCAAAAATGCTAGGAGGAAGGATAAAACATGAGATTTGTAACAGATGAAAAATCACAAAAAGAATATAAAAAATTTTTAGAAGGACATGAAAGATGCAACTTTCAACAATCCTTAGAATGGGCAGAAGTAAAAAAGCCAAACTGGAAACCAGAAGTCATCTTAGCAGAAGACGAAAAAGGAAAAATAATAGGTTCATTATGTGTATGGGTAAGAAAAATGCCTATATTTGGGAATATGATGTATTCATCAAGAGGACCAGTATGTGATATACATGATAAAAATGTGATGGAACAACTAACAGAAGGAGCAAAAGAACTAGCTAAAAAATATAATGCTTTTGTTTTAAGAATAGAGCCAGATATATTAAGTGAAGATCAAGAATTCAGAAAAATTGTTACAGAATTAGGATATAAAATAAAAGATGATGCAAAAGATTTTAAAGATGAAATACAACCAAGATATGTATTTAGACTAGATATAAAAGATAAAACAGAAGAAGAAATCATGGCTGGATTTCATCAAAAATGGAGATATAATATAAGATTAGCAGGTAGAAAAGGTGTAACAGTAAAAGATGGAACTAAAGAAGATTTAAAAGATTTCCACAGAATTATGGTAGAAACTGGTGAAAGAGATGGTTTTATAATAAGACCACTAGAATATTTTGAAAAAATGTATGATTGCTTAGGACCAGAGCATATGAAAATATTGATGGCATATTATGATGGAGAGCCAATATCAGGAGTTATACCAATTTTTTATGGTAATAAAACATGGTATTTATATGGAGCAAGTAGTAACAAACATAGAAATCTAATGCCAAACTATTTATTACAATGGGAAATGATAAAAATGGCAATAGCAAGACGTGATGACATATATGATTTTAGAGGAGTATCAGGAGTAGTAGACGAAAGTCATCCTCAATATGGATTATACAGATTTAAAAAAGGTTTTGGTGCAACATTCACAGAATTTATAGGAGAAGTGTATTATCCATTTAAACCATTAAAATATAAGTTATATAAATTTTCAGAAAAAGCATTTAGAACATTAAGACAATTAAAAAGAAAAAGTTTAAATAAAAAATAATACATTAGGGACGTGTCAAATTGGACATTTTTTGTCCAAAAGGGACACACCTAATGAATCAATACTAGATATAACTAAAAAATTTTAAATATGAAAGAAAATAGAGTATAGTAAGGTATGTGCAAAATTAAGAAACATGTTTATTTCGAACAAAAAATGTTCAATTTGGTATGTTTTCAAAAAACAAAGGACCTGTCCCTTTTGGACAAAAAATGTCCAATTTGACACGTCCCCAAAAGGAAAGGAAAGAAATGAAAGCTTTAGTTATAGAAAAAAAGGATTTAGTGCATAATATAGAACAGATAAAAAAGCATGCTGAAACAAATGGTCCAGATGATAAAGGAAGAAAAGTAAAAATAATTGCTGTAGTTAAAGGAAATGGATATGGATTAGGTATTGTAGAATTTACTAAGATATTAATAGATAATGGAATATCTTTTTTTGCAGTATCAACAATAGAAGAAGCAATAAAATTGCGAAAAGCAGGGATAAAGCAAGATATATTAATGTTATCAACAACAGCTATAAAAGAAGAAGTAAAAGAACTTATTAACAATAATATTATAATTTCAGTAGGTTCAAAAGAGGATATAAAAATTGCAGAAGAAATTGCCAAAGAAGAAAATAAAAAAATTAGAGCTCATCTAAAAATAGATACAGGATTTGGAAGATATGGATTTATTTATTCTGATAGAGATTCTATGGTAGAGGCAATAAAAGGAATAGAGAATATAGAGATAGAAGGTACATTTTCACATTTTTCTGTTAGCTTTTATAATGATAAATATACCAAAATTCAATTTGACAGGTTTATTAGTGTAATCGAAGTTTTAAAAATGAATGATATAGAAACAGGAATGTTGCATATATGTAATTCATCAGCTTTTATTAAATTTCCTAATATGCATTTAAATGCAGTAAGAGTAGGGTCTGCATTTTTAGGAAGGATAGCTTTCAAAAATAATTTAGGCTTAAAAAGAATTGCGTATTTTGAATCTGAAGTTTCTGAAATAAAAGAATTGCCAAAAGGATTTAATATAGGATATTCTAATACATATAAAACAAATAGAGAAACTAAGATAGCATTAATACCAGCAGGATATATGGATGGTGTTAATATGGAAACAGGAAGAGATATGTTCAGATTAGTGGACAGGCTAAGATATATTGTAAGAGATATAAAAGATTTTTTTAAAAATCAAAATATGTATGTAAAAATTGGTGACACTAAATGTAAAGTATTAGGAAGGATTGGAACATATCATATTGTTTGTGATATAACTGGCAAAAATGTAAATATTGGTGAAAAAGCAATAATAAATATAAATCCAAAATATATAGATTCTAGTATTAGAAGGGAGTACAGATAATGGCTCAAGAAGAGAATAAAAATAAAGTTGAAGAAAAAAAAGAAGAATATAAAGAACTTAAAGGGATAGGATTTTTCAAAAAGGTAAAATATTCTATTTTAAATATAGAAAAATACCCAGAAATGGCAATAGAAGGATTAGGTAAGGCTGTATCATATATTGCAAAACTAGTAGCAGTATTGGGAATTATATTAAGTGTATGGACTTTGTACCAGATATATCAAATGATACAAGAAGGAACAAATTATATTGAAAACGAATTCCCAGATTTTTCATATAGTGATGGGACATTAACTGTAAATACTGACGAAGTAATAAATATAGATAATGAACAGTTTGGAAAACTTATAGTAGACACTAACACAGATTCAGAAGAAACGATTAATCAATATAAAAATTCTATAAATGAAGCAGGAACAGGCGTAATAATATTAAAAAATGAAGTGATTTTCAAAAATATAACGATGATTGGTGAAGTTTCATATAACTATAAAGAATCTTTAGAAAGTATGAATATATCAGAATTTAATAAACAAGATTTAATAAACTATGTGAGACAAGGCCAAATAAATTCTGTATATGTAAGTTTATTTGTATCGCTATTTATATACAGTTTTGCCATGTATTTTGTGAATACATTGTGGTATGCAGTTATTATAAGTATTGTTGGATATTTTACAATGTGGATATTAAAGATGAGAATAAGATATGTTGCAATATTTAATATGTCAATTTATGCACTTACACTTTCAACAATTTTAAATATAATATACTTGCTTGTTAATATATTCTTCAACTTTAATATAGAATACTTCAGCATAATGTATCTATCTGTTGCAGTGATTTATTTATTGGCAACAATATTTATTATCAAATCTGATTTAATAAAAAAACAAGGTGAAGTGATGAAAATAATAGAAGCACAAGAGATGATAAAAAAAGAAATAGAGCAAAAAGAAAGAGAAGAAGAACAAAAGCAAGAAAAACCAGAAGAAGATAAAAAAGAAAATAAAGACAAAAAGGACAAAAAAGACAAGTTAGATGATGATGAACCAGAAGGTTCAAAGGCGTAAAGGTTTTATATAAATTATGCTTACGTAAAATATAAGTAAAACAATGACTTGAGCTTTAAAATGTTATAAATAAAAAACTTAAAAAAGCTCGCTAGTAATCTTAAGAAAAATACAAAAGTAAATCAAAAAAGAAAAAAGGTTATAGGTTATCCTTAATAAAACCTAAATATAATTGTAAGGAATGATATAAAATATGAAAAAGGAAAAGAACGACAATAAAGATAAGCAACAAAATAAAAAATTACTTATATCACTAATTTCTCTAATAATATTACTAGCAATAGTAATTGCAGGTGTAATAATATATACAATGAACAATAAAAAAGAAGACGAAAATACACTAGCATATACAGATTTAATAAAAGAAATATCATATGGTAATATAGAAAAAGTAGAACTTACTACAGGAAGTAGAACAGCTAAAATAAAGATTAGAGATGAAGAAGAAGAAAAAACAGCAATAATTCCAGATACAGAAGCATTTATAACATTAATTCAAACAAAAGTTGCTGAAGGTAATGAAATAGAATTAGTACAAAAACCACAAAGTTTTTTAGCTCAACTTCCAGCTACGATATTTTCAATATTACCAACATTAATTATGGTAGCATTATTTATAATGATATTTAAAATGCAAGGGCTTGGAGAAAAAGGAAAAGTGTATGATGAAACTGAAAGAAAAACAAAAGTAAGATTTGATGATGTTGCAGGTTTAGAAGAAGAAAAAGGAGAATTAAAAGAAATAGTTGACTTTTTAAAAAGACCAGAAAAATATACAAGAATGGGAGCAAGAGTTCCTAAGGGAGTACTTTTATATGGTAAGCCAGGAACAGGTAAAACATTAATAGCAAAAGCAATTGCGGGAGAGGCAGATGTGCCATTTATATCAATGAGTGGTTCAGAATTTATAGAAATGTTTGCAGGACTTGGAGCTTCTCGTGTTAGAAAATTATTTGAAAAAGCTAGAAAATTAGCCCCATGTATCGTATTTATAGATGAAATAGATGCAATCGGATCAAGAAGAACATCAAACAGTGGAGCAGAAACAGAAAATAATCAAACATTAAATCAATTATTAGTAGAAATGGATGGATTTGGTTCAGAAGAAACAATAATTGTTCTAGCAGCTACAAATAGACCAGAAATGCTAGATAAAGCATTATTAAGACCAGGAAGATTTGATAGACAGATAACAATACCTAATCCAGATTTAAAAGGAAGACTAGAAATATTAAAAATTCATAGTAAAGATAAAAAATTATCAGATGATGTAAATTTAGAAAGTATAGCAGAAGATACAGCTGGATTTACAGGTGCAGAACTTGAAAATATATTAAATGAGTCTGCAATTGTAGCAACAAAAAATAAACATGAAGAAATAGAAAATGATGATATTGAAGAAGCTGTAAAGAAAGTAACAGTTGGGCTAGAAAAGAAAGAAAGAGTAATTTCAGACAAAGATAAAAGATTAACTGCATATCATGAAGCAGGACATGCAGTAGTTAGTAGATATTTACCAACACAAACTAATGTAAAAGAAGTATCAATTATTCCTAGAGGTGTTGCTGGCGGTTATACAATGTATAAATCAAATGAAGATAAATACTATATCTCAAAAACAGAAATGCAAGAAAAATTGATAGCTTTATTAGGAGGTAGAGCAGCTGAAAGATTAGTTCTAGATGATATATCTACAGGTGCAAGTAATGATATTGAAGTTGCAACTCAAATTGCAAGAGATATGGTAACTAAATATGGAATGAGTGATAAATTAGGTCCAATTGATTTCCAAGGTAAAGAACCTTACGAAATTCAAATGTTTGGAGAAGATATTGGAGATAAGATTGGTCAAGAGGTTAAAACTTTAATTGATACAGCCTATAATGATGCAATTATATTATTGAAAGAGCATAGAGATAAATTGGATAAAATTGCACAAACTTTATTACAAAAAGAAAAAATTAATGAACAAGAATTTAATAGTATATTTGAAGAAGAATAAGAATTGTAATAACAAAGGAATTCCCCTCAAAGCAGAACGCTTGAGGGGAAAAATTTGTCTAATATTTAATTGGGAGTTCATTATATCCTTCCATTACTTGGATGGACTGGATATATTTGATGAATTCTTTTGCTTTAGCTGGCTTATTGAAATCAAAACCACCTGTTATGTTGAGTTCTCCCCCCAGCTCTTTTGCATGAGCAATTATAGACTTCCATGAACTTTCCATAATAGAAGTCTTTTTAAAAAACTGTAATTCTTTACCGGAAAGACTTATACTAAATATGCCTCTTTCTAAGGACGCAATGAAAAATAACAAATCACTATATTCCTTGGAGCTAGGCATAGTTATTGTATATTTATCTTCAGTCATACCTCCTAATTTAGAGGCTATATCTGCGATAGTGTCCCGGTAGTCACAAATAAGCGCTGAATTTTCAAAGAAAATTCGATCACCAGTATCTAATGAGATTACAGTTAACGAAAAAGCTTTTGGCATTGTCATAATATTAGACCTCCTTAATGAAAAAACATTATTGTAAGTATACATAAATATTATAACATGTATTTATGATAATTTCAACGATAATTAGCATTAAATTTCCCTGGCATTAAATTCTCTAACTAGAAATAAATGGTTATAATTCACAGTATCCAGTATAGCACCTTTTAAATTGAGTGTTCTATCATATATTGCTGGCAGATGATTATGGATAAAGTCATCCTTTACTAACTCAGTAACATCTCCTTCAAGACTCCGAATTTCTAAAATGTTATCCATTATATTACCTCCTTTTAATGTATGAATACTTATTAGTAAACATAAATATATTACAACATAATAGTAAAGAAATCAATGTATAAATAAAAAATTACTAAAGTGATTTTATAAAGAACTTTAGAAAAAAACTTTCAGAGTGACAAAAACAAATGTTTACAAAATATAAAAAGCCTTGCTATTTAGATATAAATATAGTAAAATAAAAACATCAAGAAAAAAGCACATTTCTTGGTGTGTCTATTAAAGGTGTTATTAAATTTAAAATATAAAAATTAAAGATAAATGAGGGTATCACGAGATAATCATTCATTTATAGAGATAGGAAGTGGTTAGTGTGAAAAAATTACCATATGGAATAAGTGACTATGAAAGGCTAGTGGAAAACGATTATTATTATGTAGATAAGACAATGTATATAGAAAAATTAGAGGACTTAGCAGAGAGATATATAATGTTTTTACGTCCAAGAAAATTTGGAAAGACCTTATTTACAAGTACATTAGAGAATTATTATGATATATTAAAAGAAGAAAAATTTGAAAAGCTATATGGAGAAACATATATAGGAAAAAATCCAACAAAATTTAAAAATAAATATCACATACTAAAATTAAACTTTTCAGGAATAGATACAACAGATGCGGAAACAACAATAAAAGGATTTAAGGAAAAAGTAATAGCGTCAATATCAGATTTTATAAAAAGTTATAACTTAGATTTTTATATAAATTCCGATATGACAGCTGAGGGACTATTAAATAATTTATTAATATCATTTAAAAATCAAAAGCAAGGGAAAAAAATCTATGTAATAATAGATGAATATGATCATTTTGCAAATGAATTATTAGGATTTAATACAAATCAATTTAAAAATTTAGTATCAAAAAATGGAAAAGTAAGAAAATGGTATGAGATATTAAAAGAAGGAACAGAAAGTGTAGTAGATAGAATATTTATAACAGGAGTTGCTCCGATAACATTAGATAGTTTAACATCAGGATTTAATATAAGTTCAGATAAAACACAAGATGAAAGATTTAATGGAATGATGGGATTTACAGAACAAGAATTAAAAGAATTGATGAAGGTACAAAATATTAAGAATGACGAACAAGAAATATTGATACCTATTATGAGAGAAAACTACGATGGATATAAATTTTCATTACATGGAAAAGAAAAGATATATAATTCAAATATGTGCTTATATTTCTTGAATAGTTATACAGAACTAGGAAGAATTCCAGAACGATTAATTGATGTTAATATAGCAAGTGATTATACAAAATTAGGAAAAATGTTAGATTTATGCAAAGGAGAAGAAAGGGAAAGAGTAATAGAGAAAACAGTATCAGGAGAAGGAATAATAAGTGAAATAAGACAAAAATTCAATCCAGCAATGGAATTTACAGAGACAGATTTAGTATCAATGTTATATTATTTGGGATATCTAACGATATCAGGAGAAATATTTGAAAAACCAGAATTAAAAATACCCAATAAAGTAATGAAAGAATTATATTCAGAATATTTTATGGAAATATTAAAAAAAGAGACAGATTTACAAGTAACAGAAGATGATTACAATGAAATGTTAAGAGAAATAGCCCTAGAAGGAAAAATAGACAAAATAATAGAGATGTTAGGAAAATACCTAAAAAATTTATCAAATAGAGACTATATAAAAATGGACGAGAAATATATAAAACTAATATTTTACTGTATAGCAATGAACTTAAAAATATTTAGATTAAAATCAGAAATGGAAGTACAAAGAAAATATCCAGACATTTTATTAATTCCTAAAGACCCAAGCAAAGGATATAAAGGAGTAATGATAGAATTTAAATATCTAAAAAAAGGAGAAGAAAATAAATTACAAGAAAAGCAAAAAGAAGCAAGAGAGCAGATAAAAGAATATGGAGAATTTGAGGAAATAAAAGAATTAAAAAATATTTATAAATATACAGTAGTAGCAGTAAATGATGAGGTATATGTAGAGGAAATAGGGTGAAGTCGCTTCACTCCAACGGTTGCACACAATTTTACTATAGTAAAATTGGTGCAAAACAAATTTACGGAAAGCCAAAGAGAAAGAATAAAAATAGTATAAATTTTCAGGCTTTCCGATTTGTTCCGTTAAAGTGAGCTAAATTAGACAAACAAGCAAAACTAAGAACATTAAGACTTTTAAAGCAACAGTTAACATTATTTGGAAAGTTCATGAATAGCTTTAGCATATACTCTACATGCAAATAGCAAATTATCAATAGATATAAACTCATCAGTTTGATGACACATATCTTTTTGCCCAGGAAGGTTTGCGCCGAAAGATACACAATTATCAAAAGCTCTAGCATAAGTTGCACCACCAATAGCAATTGGCTCTAAATAAGAATTAGCTTCTTCATTATAAATATCACAAAGAGTTTTTATTAAATAATTATCTTTAGGAATATGCAAACTTGGCTTAAAATCAACTTTTTTATAATTTATTTTCTTGTAATTAGATAAACATTTCATAAATGTATTTTCTATATTTTCGATAGGAACACTAATAGGAATTCTCAGATTTAAACCAATTTTCAAAACATTATTATCAAGACTTAGATTTCCTACATTTAAAGTCAATATTCCAGATTCATCTTTACAATTAATTCTTAAACTTTCACCATTATATTCAGTATTTATATACTTTGTAAAAAAGTCAAATAATTCCATATTAATGTTATAAGATTTAAATAAATCATCAAGAACAATAATTAATCTGGAAATAGCATTAATACCTAAATCAGGATGAGCAGAGTGAGCACCAACTCCATGAGATGTAAGCTTAATTTCTTCATTATTTAATTTATATACATCAATTTCAAAATCATATCTATCTAATATATTTTTAATAGCTTTTATAAAATCATCCATAATTATATTAGAAGAAATTTTTAATACTGTGCTACAAATTTTTGGAACCACATTAATAGCATTGTTATTACAATCAAATTCTTGTATAGAAATATCATAATTTGATTTATTGTAATTCATAGAAAAATATGATGTAAGAATAGATTTCTCTGCATAGATACAAGGAAAATCTGCATCAGGACTAAAGCCTATTGTAGGTGATTCCTCATGTTTTTTATAATAATTAATACATTTCCAATCATTTTCTTCATTTAATCCTAAAATTAATCTAATTCTTTTATGTACTTTACAATTATCTAAAACATATTTCATTGCATAAAGAGAAGCAATAACAGGTCCTTTATCATCAATTGCACCTCTACCATAAATTTTATTATCAAATATAGTTGCAGAAAATGGGGGATAAGTCCAATTATCGCCACTAGGTACAACATCTAGATGTCCAATAATTCCTAACATTTCTTTACCTTCACCAAATTCTATATAGCCACAATAACCATCAATATTTTTAGTTCTAAATCCAAGAGATTTACCTAAATTTAACATGTATTCTAAAGCTTTATTCGCGTTTTCACCAAAAGGCATTAATGGATTTTTTGATTCTGAATAAACACTTGGAATTTGTATTAATTCTTGTAATTTTTTTATCATTGTTTCTTTATTCTCTTTTATAAAATCTTCTATCATCTAATCAATCCTTTCCTTAATTAAATTTATTCCATTATACAATTAAATATACAATTTTTGAATATTAAATTGGGATTTATAATAAATTTTTTTTAGATGTGAATTGTAATAATGTCGAATTTTGCGATGAAAAATATGAAGAAAAGTATTGCAATTTGATAAAAAATGTGTTTACATATAGTAGCTAAAAATAAAATGGTTAAAACGGTTGAATAATTAAAAAAAGTTTAGTAAAATAAATAAGAAATAACAATCGGAAAACACAAATTAAGAAAAAATAATAGTCATATCGCTTTTATTTGTTTGGAAAGGAATGTGATTAATATGAAAATAAATGATATAAAAGAATTAGAGAACATGGCTAAAAAAGTTAGAAGAGGAATTATCGAAGCAGTATATAATGGACAATCTGGTCACCCAGGAGGTTCATTATCAGTAGCAGATATTTTAACAGTATTATATTTTAACCAATTAAATATAGATGAAAAAAATCCAAACTGGGAGAACAGAGATAGACTAGTATTATCAAAAGGACATTGCTCGCCAGCATTATATAGTTGTTTAGCAAATAGAGGATTTTTCCCAGTAGAAGATTTAAAAACATTTAGAAATATAAATAGTTATTTGCAAGGACATCCAGATATGAAAAAAACACCAGGAGTAGATATGACAACAGGGTCATTAGGACAAGGGTTATCAGCAGGAGTAGGTATGGCAATTGCAGGTAAAATGGACAAAAAAGATTATAGAGTATATTGTATTTTAGGAGATGGAGAAATAGAAGAAGGACAAATTTGGGAAGCAGTAATGTCAGCAAAAAAATACAAGTTAGATAATCTTTGTGTTGTAGTAGATAATAATAATTTACAAATAGATGGAACAGTAGAAGAAGTTATGAGTCCATACCCAATTGATGAAAAGTTTAGAAACTTTGGATTTGAAATTATAAAAATTGATGGTCATAATATACAAGAGATTATAGATGCTTTTGATGTAGCTAAAAATGTGAAAGATAAACCAGTATGTATTATTGCTAAAACAATAAAAGGAAAAGGTATATCATATATGGAAAATCAAGTAGGATGGCATGGAAAAGCACCAAATGAAGAACAATATAAAATGGCAATGGAGGAACTAGCATAACAAATTATATGCTTTTTACTTTACTTAAATGTACAATATAGAAATGAAAAATTTCATTTTCGGACTAGATTATAATGAATAAAATAAAAATAGGAAGTGAAAAAAATGAATGAAGATAAATTTAATAAATTAGCAGATATTTATGAAAAATATAGACCATCGTATCCAGAAGAATATGTTAAATATATCATAAGAGAATGTAATTTAAATGAAGAAAGTATAGTAGCAGACATAGGAGCAGGAACAGGGATTTTGACAAGGCAATTACTAGAAAACAATTTAAAAGTAATAGGGGTAGAACCAAATACAGATATGAGAAAAATACTAAAGAAATTAGAAATGAATAAAAACTTTAAAGTAGTAGAAGGTTCGGCGGAACATACTAATTTAAAAGAAAATAGTATAGACCTTATCGTGGTTGCACAAGCATTCCACTGGTTTGATAAACAAAAATTTAAAGAAGAGTGTAAAAGAATTTTAAAACCAAATGGTAAAGTATGGATTTTATGGAATCAAGTAGATGAAACAAAAGAAATTGTAAAAGAACAAAAAGAAGTAGATGATAAATATACAAATAGATTTCAAGAAGTAACAGGCATATTGACAGCTAATAAAAAAGAAGAACAAATAAATGGATTTTTTAAAGATAATTTATATGAAACAAAAATAGTTGATAATCCTTTAGAAAATGATAAAGAAAGATTTATAGGAAACAATCTTTCAAGATCATATGCGTTAAAAAAAGAAGATATTAATTATAAGAACTATATAAAAGAATTTGAAAAAATATTTGATAAATATAGTAAAAATGGAAAAGTTATAGTACCAAATAAAACTTATGGATATTTGGGACAGGTGAAATAAAGATAAAAAAGGAGAGAAATTTAAGAAGAAATAATGGAACTAATAGGAGAAATTGAAGACGTAATTTATTATAATGAAACAAATAGCTATATGATAGCAGAATTTGATACAGAAGAAGAACAAACAACAATCGTCGGATATTTACCATTTATAGGAAAAGGAGATAGCCTAAAAGTAATAGGAAACTTTGTAGAACATAAAAAATATGGAAGACAATTTAAAGTAGATACATTTGAAAAGTTGATGCCACAAACAGTAGGAGCATTAGAAAAATACCTAGCAAATGGAAATATAAAAGGAGTAGGGGAAGCATTAGCAAAAAGAATAGTAAATAAATTTGGAGAGGACACAGTAAATATATTAAAAACAGAACCTCAAAAACTTGCACAAATACGTGGAATATCAGAAAGAAAAGCAATTGAAATAGCAGAAAGTTTTATAGAAAATTGGGAAGTATGGCAAATTGTTGGATTCTTAGAGAGATTTGGAATAGGAGCAGAATTTGCAAAAAAAGTTTACGAACTTTTGGGAATTAATGCAATTGAGCAAATAGAAGCAGATCCATATATATTAATAGATATAGCAAGAGGTGTAGATTTCAAACAAATAGATAAAATGGCATTAGATTTAGGAATCAGTTATGACAATGAAAAAAGAATAAGAAGTGGAATAAAATATGCATTAATAAGAGCAACATATAATGGTCATTCATGTGTAATAAAAGAAAACTTAATACAATTTGTAATATCTTTATTAGATGTAACAACAGAAAATATAGAAGATGGATTAATTGAATTAAGAGCGAATGACGAAATAGTAATAGAAGAAAGAGATGACGGAACAGGGACATGGATTTATCTAGCAAACTTCTATTATACAGAACAAGAAATAGCATTAAGAATCAAAAGATTGCAAAATTCTTCAAATGCAAAAAAGATAAACAATATAGGAACAATATTACAAAAAATAGAATTACAGTCAAAAATACAATTGTCAGATAAGCAAAAAGAAGCCATAGAATTAGTAAATGAAAATAATGTGACAATTATAACAGGAGGACCAGGAACAGGAAAAACAACAATAATAAAAAGTATAATTGATATTTATGAACAAAAAGGATATAAACTAGTATTATGTGCTCCAACAGGAAGAGCAGCAAAAAAGATGACAGAAACAACAGGAAAAGAAGCATCAACATTGCATAGATTACTAGAAATAGGAAAAATAGATGAAAACAACTTTTATCAAACAAGTACAGAATATGAGGGAGCTCCAATAGATGCAGACCTAATAATAGTAGATGAGTTATCAATGGTTGATATGTTTATCATGAGTTATTTGTTAAAATGTATATACAGAGGAACAAAATTAATACTAGTAGGAGATAGTGACCAATTATCATCAGTAGGACCAGGAAGTGTATTAAAAGATTTAATTGCGTCTGAAAAAATAGCAACAGTACATTTAGACAAAATCTTTAGACAAGCAGCAAAATCAAAAATTATACTAAATGCACATAGAGTAAACAATGGAGAACCATTCATATCAAAAAAAGACGAAGAATATACAGAAGAAACAAAAGAGGATTTTTTCTATATAAATGAATCATCACAAGAAAAAATATTAGAGCAAGTATTATCATTATGTACTGGAAGATTAAAAAATTATGGAGACTATGACTTTTTTCAAAGCATACAAGTATTAACCCCAACCAAAAAAGGAATGTTAGGAACAAGAGAGCTAAACAAAGCATTACAAGAAAGATTAAATCCTAATATATATGATTTACCAGAAAAAGCAAATATGGGAGCAATATATAGAGTAGGAGACAGAATAATGCAAGTAAAAAATAACTATGACATGGATTGGGAAAAAGAAACACAAACTATAAATTCAAAAGGAGTAGCAGGAAAGTCAGAAACAAATGAAAATATGAATGAAGAAAGAAATATAGGATTAAAAGAAAAGAGTGTAGAAGTAGGAAAAGGCGTATTTAATGGAGAAATAGGAACAATAACAGAAGTAAGTGAAAAAAATAAAATTGTAGAAATCAAATTTGATGACGAAAAAACAGCATATTATGATTATACAGAATTGGAACAAATAGAACATAGTTATGCAATAACAATACATAAAGCACAACGGAAGTGAATTTGATGTGGTAATAATGGTAATACCCCCAACAGCACCAGTGTTATTAACAAGAAATCTTTTATATACAGGAATAACAAGAGCAAAAAAATTACTTATAATAATAGGAAGTGAGAAAGTAGTAAAGTTTATGATACAAAATGTAGATAGCAAAAAAAGAAACACAGGACTAGCATACAAAATGGGTCAGGTCTAAAACTGTCTCTTTTTTGTCGTTTTTTGTTATATAATGATGAAATATGTTATATTTTACGACCAATAAATGATAAAGAAGAGCAAACATATACTTATGAAATTTTTAATTTATACATGGAAAATAAAAATTTAACAATTGAGCAAATGAAAGGAGATAATAAAATACAAAAACAGTTTTTGGAAGAAATAAAAAATAAAAGAATTGATAATGAAATAAATAAAAGTGAATTAGCGAGAATTTTGGGAATAGCAAGATGTACAATATATAAATATTTAAAAGAGAATACAATAAGCAACCTGGCCCCAACTGTATGCGGGATATGTGGTAAGATAAATTCAGATGGACTCTGTCCAAAGTGTACAAAAATATTAGAAAAATGTGCAAAATTTGAAATAATAAATAAAAATATATGCATGAATTTTGAAAATCTAATTTACATTTTTAAATATGAAGGTATTATAAGGAAATTAATTTTAGATTATAAGTTTAATGAAAAACCATATATCTATGTAAGTTTTGTAAATTTTATATTAAAAAATAAAAAAATATTTGAAATTTTAAAAAGTTATGATACAATAATTCCAGTTCCAATTAGTAGAAAAAGAATGAAAGAAAGAGGATATAATCAAAGTTTGTTGATTGCAAAAAAATTGAGCGAAGATTTAAATATACAATTACAAACTAATTGCTTATTTAAAACCAAAAATATAGTAGAACAAAGCAAATTAAATAAAGAACAAAGAGAGAAAAATATACAAAATGTATATGAATTAAAAAATGAACAAATAATAAATAATAAAAAAATATTATTAATTGATGATATATATACAACAGGAAGTACTGTAAATGAATGTTCAAAAATGCTAAGAAAAGCACAACCTAGAAAAGTAGATGTGCTAGTGTTAGCAAAAGACTAATTTGTACGGATATCTATCTTTTAAAAGGTAGATTTAAGCACTAAATAAAATGAAATAATAATAGAAAAAACTATTTTAAAAATAATTCATAAAAGAGTATATAAAAAAAAGTAACTATATTTATAAAAAAACGAACAAAAGAAAGGAATGGTGTAAAAATGGAAGATTTAATTGAGAGCATATTAGACTATATAAGATCAGATTATACAGATTATGCAATCATGATAAATGGCGAATGGGGTTCACGGAAAGACACATTTTTGGAATAACAAAATAAGAAAAAAAATAGAGTCAATGCAATTAAATGGAAGAAGGTACACAACCATTTATATGTCTTTATATGGAATATCTAATTTAGAGGACATCAGTAAAAAAATCTTTATAGAAACAACACAATTGATGGATAAAAACTTAAGAAGATATATGGATGCAAATGAACAAACCACAATACCTGAGTATGCAAAAACAGGTATAGATATGGCCAACTTTTTTGGAGTAACCCAAAGTGGAGACAAAGTAGATTATGCTGAGTTTTTCTCAACTGATGATAAAGTACTTTGTTTTGACGATTTAGAGAGAGCAAATGTAGATGTTATTGATATATTAGGATATATTAATAATTTTGTTGAGCATGACCATATAAAAACAATAATTATTTGTAATGAAAAAGAATTGTCTACAAAATTAAAAAGTTCTAACTTAGAAATGAAAACATTTATAGCAACATATTTGTTAGATAAACAAGATGAATTAAATAATACAGATAAACCAATTGTAGAGAAGATTCAACAAAAAATAGAAAATGTATTTGATAAAGCCAATGATTACGAAAGAATCAAAGAAAAATTAATAGGAGAAACTTTTGAATATGCTCCAAAATTTGATTATATTATAAATGGAATATTAATGAGATATGAAAGTAATCCAGATTTAATAAGATTTTTGAGAGAAAATACAAGACTTATAATTTCAACATTTGAAAGAAGTGGAACAAGAAATTTAAGAATTTTAAAACATGCTTTAGCTGATTTTAAAAAGATTTATGAAATGGTAAACAAGTCATATCCAAATACAAGTCATAGAGTAATTCAAACAATGTTGATATTTACTATAGCTATTTCATTTGAGATAAAAGCAGGAAAAGTAACCAAAGATAAATTTATAAATATCAAAGACAATGAAGAATACAAATCAATATTAGTATCATCTAGAATCTTAATGGATAATAGACAATTTTATATAAAAGAATTTGATAGTAACTATTACTATAACTTTAAAGCAGAATATAGATTTTTCAAATTTATAGAATATTATGTAAGAACTAGAATTTTTGACATGAGAATATTTAAAGAAAATATGGAAACAATAAGAAATACAGTAGATACAGAGAATTTGCCAGGATATAGAAGACTTCTTACAGAAGAGTATTGGAAAATATCTGATGATGAATTTGGAAAAGTAATAGAAAATATAATCGATGATGTAAAACAAGGAAATTTAAGATTGATAGATAATGTAAAAATATATGCATATTTCAGTTATTTTGTAAAGAAAAATTTAATTGATTATGATATAAAAACAATAAAAAGTATATTTTTTAATGGTATGAATCTATCATCTTTAAAATCTGAATATTGTGATAATGTAGATGAAGAATTAGGAAAAATAGCTATTGATGAAGTGGCAGAAGACATGGATGATATATTAAAACATTTTAATGATTTAAATGGACAATTACATGATAAAATGTACAAAGAAAAAGCAGAAGAAATATTTAAATGTATTCCAATGAAAATGGAACTATTCTATGAAAAATTTGATAGAGAATGTATGACTGTACCAATATTCAAATATTATGATCCATATCAAATGTTCCAAAGAATTTCATGTGCAAGTAATGAAGATATAGTGCTAATAAAAGAAAAATTAGTTAATAGAGCAGATAAATATCCAAAACAAATAGAACCAGAAATTAAAAATATTAAACAATTAAAACAAATTATAGATAACTACTTAAATGGAAAAGATCCATCTATTAAAATTGTTATGCTTAAAGAGTTCTCAAAAGATTTAGGATATATAATAGATAAATATAAACCAACACTATTTCCTAAAAAAGAAGAGAAGATAGAAGAGTAATTGGAAAAAAGGGATTTTGGGGACTGTCCCCAAAATCCCTAAATCATCGTTTTCCTCATTTGGACATTTTTTTTACAAAAAATGAATAAAAAAGAAACAATAAGAAATAATAAAAGTATAACAAAAATATAAAACAAAAGGGAGGAAAAGTATGAAAGCAACAGGTGTAGTAAGAAGAATAGATGATTTAGGTAGAATTGTAATACCAAAAGAAATTAGAAAGGTTTTAAGAATAAAAGAAGGTGATCCATTAGAAGTTTTCACAGATAGAGAAGGACAAGTGATATTGAAAAAATATTCTCCAATTGGAGAATTATCAGAATTTGCAGCAGGATATGCAGAAACATTATCAAAAACTACAGGACATATAGCATGCATTACAGACAAAGATACAGTTATAGCAGTATCAGGAGGATCTAAAAAAGAATTTTTAGAACAAGATATAAGTCCAGAGCTAGAACGATTAATGGAAGATAAAGAAGTATATACAAGTAAAGAAAATAGTGATATTTCTATGCCAATAACTAAAAATGATAATAAAGAGAGAAAATATAATGCACAAGTAGTTTACCCTATAATTTCAAATGGTGATACAATTGGAACAGTCATATTAATATCAAAAGAAGCAAATCAAAAGATGAATGATGTAGAGAAAAAAGTAGCACAATCAGCAGCTACATTTTTAGGAACACAAATGGAAATTTAAAAAGAAAAAAGGAACTAGACCAAAAATGAATCAATAGGCAGTTCCTTTAAATTGTTTTTTTGAAAGTAGATTTTATTCAAGTAAGTGACCCAATAAGGGGGAATAACAAGAAATAGTAAAGTGTAACAAAAATGTAATAAAATTGTAATTAATATTTAATAAAAAAAGAGATGAAAAACTATTGCTAAAAAAGTAAAAATATAGTATAAATATTATAGTGAAGTTATAAAAGCTACAAAGGAGGAAAAATAAATGGCAGATATAAGAGAAGAAAATAATGTATTTGGTGGAGTACAATTTGGAAATGAAAATGGAAATGAAAACAATCAACAAGAATTCAATGGAAACAACCAACCAGAACAAGCATCAAACAATAAAAAATTACCAGTAAAACAAGGCTTTTGGTCAAAATTTAAAGCATTTTGGTTCCAAGAAATTGATTGGAATAAAGAAATAAGAGTAGAATTAACTCCATATCAACAAAAAGTTGAAGATGAAATAAATGAATTTTTACATCAAGAAATAACATGGGAAAAAGTACATGATTTCTTATTCCAAGAAATATCATTTGGAAAAAAGAAAACAGAAGTATAATGTTCAATTAGAGGACGTTTCTGTTTTGACATATATATGAAATTTATTGTAAAAAGGTATAGTAAAAAATGGAAAAATATGCTATACTTTTTTTGTTGCAAGAGAAAAAGTGAGACTTTTAGTTTAGCAATGTAAGGTAAAAATAAAAATTAAATATTTTATAAAAAAATAAATAAGCGGAGAGGATGAATTAGGACCAAGTGGCAAAAAGTAAAACGATTTTTGTATGTAGTGAATGTGGAAATGAATCTAGTAAATGGCTTGGAAAATGTCCAGCATGTAATAGTTGGAACAGTTTTTATGAGCAAAAAGTAGTAGAAACAAAACAAGGAAAGCACAGTGAATTGAATAAAAGTGAAAATAAACCGCAAAAACTAAATTCATATCAAGCAAAAGAAACATTAAGAACATCAACTGGGTTTGGTGAATTAGATAGAGTTTTAGGTGGGGGACTAGTTAAGGGTTCATTAGTTTTACTTGGGGGAGAGCCAGGTATAGGAAAGTCTACATTAATTTTACAAATATGTGATAAGGTTAAAGGTGATGGAAAAGTTTTATATGTTTCAGGAGAAGAGTCAGCAGAGCAAATAAAGATGAGAGCTGATAGATTAGGTATAAATAATGATGATATTTTATTTTTAGGTGAAACAGATATAGATATAGTAAATCAGGCAATTATGGAGATAAATCCTAAACTGGTAATAATAGATTCAATTCAAACAATGTATTCAGAAGAGATTAGTGCAGCAGCAGGAAGTGTTAGCCAAGTAAGAGAAATTACTTCACAAGTAATGAGAGTTTGTAAATCAAGGGCAATTACAACAATTATTATTGGGCATGTGACAAAAGAAGGAAATATAGCAGGACCAAGAGTTTTAGAGCATATGGTAGATACAGTGCTATATCTTGAAGGTGAAAGATATTTTTCATATAGAGTGTTAAGAGGAGTAAAGAACAGGTTTGGTTCAACAAATGAAATAGGAATGTTTGAAATGAATGAAGAAGGTATGTGTGAAATCACAAATCCTTCTGATATACTAATTTCAGAAAGAGAAGATAATCCAGCTGGTTCATGTATAGTATCAAGTATAGAGGGAACAAGGGCAATATTGATAGAATTACAGGCATTGACTACCCAAAGTATATTTGGGTTTCCTAAGAGGACTGCTAATGGAACAGATTATAACAGATTAGCATTATTAATTGCTGTTTTAGAAAAAAGAGCAGGAATTATGTTAGGAAGTCAAGATATATATTTAAACTTAGTAGGGGGAATAAAAGTTAATGAACCATCAATAGACTTAGGAATGATAATGGCAGTAGCATCTAGTTATAAAAATGTGTCAATTCCAAAAGATATGGTAATCATAGGCGAAGTGGGATTAACAGGAGAAGTAAGAAGAATTAATTTGATAGATAAAAGGTTGAAAGAAGCAGAAAAATTGGGATTTAAAAGTTGTATAATTCCACAATCTAACAAAAAGGACTTGAAAGAAAAATATAAATTAGATATAATAGGTGTTGGCAATATAAATGAAGCAATGAAAAAGATAGGATTAAAATGATTGTACACAAATTTTACATGTGTAAAATTTAACACGCGAACAGAGAAGTTATGTGTTAACTGAATAAAATGATAGAATATAGAAATTATGTTAATTTATTCTTGAATGTAAAGCAAAATATAAAATTATAGAATAAATAATTAAAAATGCAAAGTGCAAAGGGGAAGAAAGGAGATTAATTTTGAAAAAGATAAAAGAAGACAACATAACATCAGTTTTAAAATTAATAGCTCCAGGAACACCAATAAGAGATGGATTAGAAAATATTTTAAGAGCTAAAACAGGAGCATTGCTATTAATAACAGATAATACAGAAGTACTAAAAGAAATTGTTGATGGAGGATTCACTATAAATGAAGATTATACTTCATCAAAGTTATATGAATTAGCAAAAATGGATGGAGCAATAGTATTAAGTGGAGACCTTAAAAGAATACTATATGCAAATGCACAGTTAATTCCAGAAAGAGAAATACAAACTACAGAAACAGGGACAAGACATAGAACGGCAGAAAGAACAGCAAAACAAACAGGAGAATTAGTAATAAGTATTTCTCAAAGAAGAAATATAATTACAGTATTTAAAGGCAATGATAGATATGTTTTAGAAGACACAGATGTAGTATTAAATAAAGCAAATCAAGCAATACAAACTTTAGAAAAATATAAAAAAGTATTTGATAATAAGCTAAATATATTGAATGAATATGAATTTAATGATATAGTAACATTACAAAATGTTGTACTTGCAATTCAAAGAGCAGAAATGGTTATGAGAATAGTTGAAGAAATACAAAGGCAAATCTATGAACTTGGAAGTGATGGAAGACTAGTAAAAATGCAACTTGACGAATTAATAGGTGGCTTAGAAAAAGAAGAAAGTTTAATTATAAAAGATTATATAGCAAAAAAGAAAAAAGATCCTACTAAAATATTAGAAGAGTTAAAAGAATTAGAATATGAAGATTTACTCAAAGAATCAACAATAGCAAAAATATTAGGATATGAATATCTGGATAATTATGATGAAATGGCGGTATATCCAAAAGGATATAGAATATTAAGCAAAGTTCCAAGAATGCCAACAAATATTGTAGAAAACTTAGTTGGTGAATTTAAATCGTTTCAACATATATTAGCAGCAGATATCGAAAGTTTAGATGAAGTAGATGGAATAGGAGAAGTAAGAGCAAGAACGATAAAACAATCTTTAAAAAGAATGCAAGAACAATTTGTATTTGACAATATTATTTAGAAAAATGTTTAAATATAGATACATAAAATGAAATTTTATATAAAGATTTGTGAAAAAAATAGTAAAAAATTTTCAGAGTTTAAATATAAAAAAATTATAAAGGAAAGGAAATGTGAGGTAAATGGGAAAACTAAAAAATATTTTATGGATAGTAGCTTTAATTGTATTAATAGTATTAGTTGGAGTAGTAGCATATGGATATTATCAAAATGCTACAATGGAAGTAAAAAGACCAGTAGCAACAATGGAGGTAGAAAATTTTGGTACAGTAAAGTTTGAGCTATATCCTGAATATGCACCAGAAACAGTAGCAAATTTTATAACATTAGCAAATAGAGGATTTTATGATGGATTAACATTCCATAGAATTGTAAAAGATTTTATGATTCAAGGTGGAGATAAAAATGGAGATGGAACAGGAGTAGCAACAACTAGTGATTTGAAAGATGATGGAGATAGCACAGAATATACAATAAAAGGAGAATTTATAGCAAATGGAGTAGACAATAAATTACAATTTGAAGAAGGAACAGTTGCAATGGCAAGATCAGACTATACTAGTTATTCTTCATCATTAACAGAGGAATCATATAACTCAGGAAGTTCACAATTTTTCATAATGACTGCTAAAAATACAGGACTTAATGGGCAATATACGTCATTTGGAAAAGTAATAGAAGGAATGGATATTGTACATAAAATAGAAGAAGTTGAAGTAACTTCAAGTAGTGATTCAGGAGGTACTGAAAGTACAGATAGTAGTTCACAGGAAGTTAGTACACCAGTTAATCCTCCTGTAATCACATCAATAAGAGTTGAAACTAATGGAGTTGATTATGGATTACCAGAAACTTTAACACCATTTGATTATACTTCATGGTTATATCAACAATATGGTATAGATCCAAGTACTCTTACAACAACTGAATAAAATTTGAATTTTTGTAAATAATGTTAAAGTATTAAAATATATGAAGTATAATAATGTTACAACTCATAGTTAAAATTAATTATGGGTTGTAGCTAAATAATAATAAGTTAATAGAAATTATTTTAAGTTGTTATAATGATAAATAAAAAAGTGTCTAAAATATGTCTAAAATAAAAGTAGCTGAATAGTGAAAAATGTTACTGTTAGGACTAAAAAAATAAAAAATTATAAAAATTGAAAGAAAAATTTATAAAATAGTTGACAAAATGGGGTGAAATAGGTTAAAATAGGTAATGTGCTAATCAAAAGGTGCATGTAAACCATGGTGGATGTAGCGTAGTTGGTTAACGCGCCAGTTTGTGGCACTGGAGACCGTGGGTTCGAGTCCCATCTTCCACCCCAGTTTTATATAAATATTGGGCTGTAGCCAAGCGGTAAGGCACCAGACTTTGACTCTGGCATGCGCTAGTTCGAATCTAGCCAGCCCAGCCAATAAGAGTTTTCGTCGAACTTTTTGAAAGCCTTGATAAAACTTAATTTCAAGATTACAAAAAGTTTGATGAA
>CALXJV010000005.1 GCA_944388715.1 uncultured Clostridia bacterium | reverse complement strand
AGTTTAATGCAAGAATCAGGAAAACTATTAATTGTTTGTGATGATATGGAAGGAGAAGCATTATCAACATTAATCTTGAATAAATTGAGAGGTGTATTAAATGTTGTAGCTGTTAAAGCTCCTGGATTTGGAGATAAGAGAAAAGCAATGTTACAAGATATTGCTACATTAACAGGTGCAGAAGTTATTACATCAGATTTAGGATTAGAATTAAAAGATACAACAATTGCACAACTAGGTAGAGCAAAACAAGTAAAAGTTCAAAAAGAAAATACAATCATTGTTGATGGTGCAGGAGATAAACAACAAATTGCTGATAGAGTTGCACAAATTAAAGCTCAAATTAATGAAACAAAGAGTGATTATGATAAAGAACAATTACAAGAAAGATTAGCTAAAATTGCTGGTGGTGTTGCTGTTATCGGTGTTGGAGCTGCAACAGAAGTTGAAATGAAAGATAAAAAATTAAGAATAGAAGATGCTTTATCTGCAACAAAAGCAGCAGTAGAAGAAGGTATTGTTGCAGGTGGGGGAACAGCTTTAGTAAATGTTATACCAGCTGTTGAAAAATTAGTAAATTCACTAGAAGGTGGAGAACAATTAGGAGCAAAAATTGTATTAAAAGCATTAGAAGAACCAGTAAAACAAATTGCAAGAAATAGTGGATTAGAACCAGCTGTTATAGTTGATAAAGTAAAAAGTGAAAAAGTAGGTGTAGGTTTTGATGCAGCTAAGGAAGAATATGTAGATATGAAAAAAGCAGGAATTGTAGACCCTACAAAAGTTACAAGAAGTGCATTACAAAATGCAGCATCAATTGCATCAATGGTATTAACAACAGAAAGTTTAGTAACAGATGCACCAGAAAAGAAAGATTGCAACTGTGGAGGACATGAAGGTGGAATGCCAGCAGGAATGGATGGAATGTATTAAAAAATGGAACATAGATTTTTCTATGTTCTTTTATTATGGGAAAACTTGTTACTATTCATAGCTTAAAAATACTATTAATAAGAATGTATATATATTAATATTCCATAAATTTCTCGGCTCAATACGAAAGATAAGAAAATCTAAAATAATTTTATGGCACCCTTTCACTTAGCCCTCGCTTTACTCGGCGCGAACATTTACAATATATTAAGAAAGTCACAAGGACTTTCTATATATTAAATTAGTTGTACACAATTTTACTTATGTAAAATTGGCACGCGAACAAAGACACGACATATTAGTTAGCTAAAATGATAAAATGCAGAAATCATGTCGCTTTTGTTCTAAAAAATTATTTAAGATTTTCTAATCATTCTCCAATCACATTCGAAATTTATTCAATATTAATATATATACATTCTTAGTAATTTTATAGGTTATGAATTGTAATAAAAAATTGACAACAAAACATTACTTTTTGACAAGTAAACTTGACAATGAAACACAAATATGTTATTATTAACTTAGATATATAAGTTTAATTACGAGATGAAAATAAATATATAAAAGTAATTCTAAGGAGATAGGAGGGGATGAATATGAACAAAGAAGAGATTTTATCAAAAGCACAAAAAGAAGGAGATGAAATGGAACAAGCAGTACTAACAAAATCTTTAGGAATTAGCACAATTATTATACCAATTCTATGTCTTGTATTTGTACTAATAAGAATATTTTTTGCAGAATATGTAATAAGTGATTTAATAGTAATTACTCTTGCTCAATTAACTATTTCAGAATTTTATCAATATTTTAAAATGAAGAAAAAAATATTATTAATATTAGGAATTATCACATTAATATTAGCAATCATATTTACTTGGAGCTTTATTAATGAGGTGAGACTATGAAAGAGAATTTAATTTTAAAAAATAAATTAAAATTGGCAAGAGTAGAAAAAAGTCTTTCTCAAGAAGAATTAGCAAAATTAGTAGGAGTATCAAGACAAACAATTAGTTCCATTGAAACAGGACAGTTTTGTCCAACAGCGAAGTTAGCATTATTATTATGTATAGCATTAGATAAAAAATTTGAAGATATATTTTATTTTGAATAGGGGATGATTATCATGAAAAAGTTTTTAAATGTAAGAAACATATTAATTGTGTTAATTATTATAGTGGCAGTTGCTTTTATTTGTTGGGGAAGATCTGATAATCCAAAAAATTCAAATGCATATCAATTGTTTAAGCATTTTTATGAGTATGGTCCTGAATATGGTCATAATGAGAACAATACGACTATGAAATTGGAGAATATAGGAGATGAAGAAATTACATGGATTTATGCAACAGATTATGATAATGAAAGAGAAATAGTATCTATAACAAAACTTAGTGAAGCTTTAGAAGAAACAACACAACATACACAATTAGTAAATATAATATCAAAAAATGGAAGAGAGTCATATATTTTGCTTGATAAAGATAAAATTTGTTTAAAGTTTGATACAATGAAAGAAGAAGCTACTGAATTATATGCTGGATGGGCAGAAGATGTTATGGATTTAATTACAAATAATACATATTACACAAGAGGATACGAGTGGGTAGATGGAAATTTTATGTATTATGAATACTTTAAAGAAACAGATATAAAGTTTTATTTTAACAGTGATGGAGATTTAATGTATTTAAGTGCTAGAGCATTAGATGATAGTTTAAGTAGCAATCCTGATGAAGAGTCATATGTATTCAGAGTTACAATTTCTCATGATAGTATAGATAATTCATTAATTGAAATACCAGAAGATTATGAAATAAGAGATGCGGAACAAAATGGAGTAAATTAAATTTTTGATAAAAAAGAAGTAGTATTTAAAAAATACTACTTTTTTTAGTGGCTTCAAGTGGAATCGGCGAGCCGCTGGACTGTTTTTGCCTCATGATATTCGGCACATCCTTTTCAATTCCACAATAAATTATTTAGTAAAAAAATAAGTAGTATTTCTATAAAAATACTACTTTATATGGTGGCTTCAAGTGGAATCGAACCACTGACACGAGGATTTTCAGTCCTCTGCTCTACCAACTGAGCTATGAAGCCATAAAAAAATGGCGACCCGGAACGGGCTCGAACCGTCGACCTCTAGCGTGACAGGCTAGCGTTCTAACCAACTGAACTACCGGGCCGTAAAAACATGGTGGTCGCTACAGGGCTCGAACCTGTGACCCCCTGCTTGTAAGGCAGATGCTCTCCCAGCTGAGCTAAGCGACCATGTCCTTTCGACGAAATCTAGTATACAAAATTTTTTATAAGTTGTCAATAGGTTTTTGGAAAAAAATTAAAAAAATTTCATACAAAGTTCCATAAGTGTTGAAAATAGTATAATTTTAGAGCTTTGAAAAAATAAAAAATAAATCTCATAACAGTAACACAAATTTAGTTTATACATATTATATATCATACAGAAGAAGGAAAGAAAAAACATATTTCTTTTAACGGAAGGAGGTCTAGACTATGCCAGAGAACAGAGGATGTGGAGGATTCGGATTTGGTGATGATTGTTGCTGGATTATAATCCTTATATTATTAATATGCTGTTGTTGCGGAGGTAACAGAGGAGGATGTTGTTAATCCTCCCCCTTTTTTTCATATTTCATATTTTCACCATATCTTTTTACTTTTTGAGTAGTAGTTTTTTCAAATTCTTTATCTCTAATAATAAATCCCTTAATATGTTTATAATTTGGCAATTTACTATTTACATTGGATACAACATCAGAAATGATTTTTTTAATTTCTTGTTTTGTAGGGACACTACTTTTTAAATATTCAGAAATTGCCTCTAAATTTGGATATATTTGAGCTTTTACATATGTCTCGTCATTATCATCATCTTGAATTCCCTGAACCAATGCTTCTGAAATTAAAGGATTATCATTTAAATAATATTCAACTTCTTCAGAATAAATATTTTTACCATTTTTTGTTACGATAACACTTTTACATCTACCTGTTATATATAAATAACCATTTTCATCAATTTTTCCTAAGTCACCAGTGTAGAACCAGCCATCTTTTATAGAATTTGCAGTAGCTTCAGGATTATTATAATATCCTAGCATTACATTAGGTCCTTTTACAATAATTTCTCCTATACCATCTTTATTTGGAGAATCAATTTTATATTCAACATTAGGAATAGGGAGTCCTGCTGAATCATCTTTTTGGAAAAAGTCTGTATTTCCAGCAACAAGAGGAGAACACTCAGTTAATCCATATCCTTGCAAAGTATTTAATTTTAGTTTTCTAAAATCAGATAAAATCGATGGGTTGGCACTAGCAGCACCTACAATAAATACTCTTAATCTTCCTCCAAGAGTATTTTTTACTTTTGTTTTTACAATTTTTTTCATAATTAATGGAAGATTATCAAAAGGATTTTCATCCTGATTTTCTTTTCTATATTTTTCTGGTAAAGATTTATTCATATTTCTAACAATATTTTTATGTAGTTTTTCTAAAAGTAATGGAACGCAAAGTATTACAGAAGGATGAAATTCTGCCATATTTTTTGCTATATATCTTAATCCTTCACAATGAGCAATGCTAGCACCACTATATATTGGTAATAAAAATCCTAATGTACATTCATATGTGTGATGTAAAGGCAAAACAGAAAAGAATAAATCACTTCTTTTTACTTTTACAATTCCATAAGTGGAAAGGATATTAGAGCATATATTTCTTTGTGAAAGACAAACACCTTTTGCATTTCCTGTAGTACCAGAGGTAAATAATAAAATACGTAATTCATCTGGATCTATTTTAATATTGTCAAAATCATAAAATCCATTTATGTAAGAATCTTTCCCAATGATTTTTATATTATCAAAATATAAAATATTGTCAGAAATTTTTAAATCAGCTTTATTAAAAATATTAGAATCATTTTTTTTACTAATGTCTATTCTATCAAAAGATATAAATACAGTTTCTTTATAATCTAGTTTATCAATATCATCAATTACAGAAGAAAGATTTTTTGAGTCACCTAAAATACAAGCTGTTTCTGAAACATTCATAAAATTAATAACATCATCAGAATGTAATTCTTTATCTATAGGAACAACAATACCAACAATAGATGCTGCTAAATATGACACACACCATTTGTAACTATTTTTTCCTATTACAGCAATCTTTTTATTTAAAAATCCACGTTTTATCAAGTCTGTACCTAAATATACAACATCATTTTTGAATTCTTCATAAGTAATAGAAACAATTTTTCCATTTTCATCTTTTAATTTAAAAGCAGTTCTAGATTTAAAGTTTTCAGCAGAGTTGTATAACATATCTTTAAAATTAGTAACTTCATTTGTTTTGTGATATTTTAATTTTAATTGTTCAGCGACATTTAAATTGTTTTTCATTTTAATTTCATCCTTTCATGCTATATGTATAATACTAATTATATCTATAAAAAGTATAAGTGGTATCATTTTTTAATGTTAAACTACCATCATATATTGATTTATCCCCAGTAGAAAGAGGAATATTTATAGATACAGTTGTTTTAAAGTTTTGGTCTAAATTATTAGTTATATAAATATCAAAAGATAATGTACAAGCAATATCTTCTAATTTTATATCACATTTTTTTAGTAATGACCCATCATAGGTAATAGGTGAAGATACATCTGTTATTGTATAATCTGATTTTATATTACTATTAACATAGCTAAAAGTTAAAGGATTTGCTAAATTATTATACAATGTTGGGGTACTTAAATCTGCAGTATCACTAGAAGATATATTGAATTCAAAGGAATCTGCAATCAAATTATCTTCTGTAATAGTGCTTTTAGCAAAATCGTTTAAACTTTTAAAATATAATTTAGGTTCACCTAAATTGGGTGTGGTTGAAAAGTTAATATTATTAATAGTTACTTTTTTTAGAGTATTTTCTAAAGTGTTTTCATCAGAAGTATTTTTTATAAATAAAGCAATATCTGTATATTGATAAAGATTTTGTATTGTGAAACTGTTAGTTGTGTTTGTTTTGTGACCGGCATCTGCACTACTAAATAAGGTTATGTTATCAACAGTAAAAATAGTTGATTCATTTTTATTTGCGAAATTTAAAATGTCATCTTCAAAGTTTTTCTTTAAAACATATTTTCTAAATACAAAATATCCAAGTATAATAACAATTACAAATAAAATAACAGTGATAACTGTTAAAATAATTCTTGCTTTTTTCATATGAAATTTCAATCCTTTCTCAAATTATAGAAAACTTATTAATATAATATTATAAAAAAGTGATAAAATCAAGTAAAAAAATCAATAGAAATTTTCCAAAAATTTAAATTGACAAAAAGTTACACAAAGGTTAAAATTATGATAGGTGATAATATGAAATCAAAAGAAAAAAAGAAGAAAAATGTAAGAATTCCAATAACGATTAAAAATATAATATATTTATTAATACTAATTTTATTCATAGTATATTCATTTATTTTTTATAATTTGTATTTTTCAAAAGAGGTATATGCAACAGAAGAAAAAGATAATACAGAAGAGATAAAAATAAGTAATGCAGAAGAAGTGAATTTAGATGAAATTATTTCGCAAAATACGAATGATGGACAAAGAGAAGAATATGAGGTAAAAGAAGAAGTATTAGAATATATTACAAAATATAGGACAAATAATGATATTCCTAAAGGTATGATTCAAGTAGTACAAGAAGGAAGAGAAGGTACACAAGAGGTAACTGTTAAAAAAACATATAAAGACCAAGAATTAGTGAATGAAGAACAAGTAAGCCAAAAAATAACAAAAGCTTCTATTAATAAAATAGTAGAAATTGGTGGAGGTTCTGGGACAAGTAGTTATAAAGTAAAAGTAGGAGATACATTATATGTTACTTCTGATAGATTATCTGTAATGGTAGAACCAGATGAGAATTCACAAAAAGTCGCAACACTTTCTAAAAATGATGAACTTGTATTAAAAGAAATAAGTGGTGAATGGTATAAAATAGAAAGTGGAAGTGCAAGAGGATATGTAAAAGCAGAATGTACTACATACTTAAATCCTAATCAAAAAGCAGAAGAGGAAGAATCAACAACTGGACAAGGAACTACAAGTATAGATGCAACAACAAATACAAAATCTGCAAGCGAATTAAAAAGTTCTTTGAGTTTTAATATGGCATTAAATAAACCAAGTGGATTATCATTAGAACAATTCAAAAAAGTATTAAGTGATTCTAAAGATAAAAATAATATATTTGCTGATAATGCAGAATATTTTTATTACATAGAGAAACAATATAATATAAATGGAATATTTGTTGCAGGAGTTGGAATACATGAAAGTGGATGGGGAACATCAAAAATTTCTTTAGAAAAGAAAAATCTATTTGGATATGGTGCATATGATTCTAATCCATATAATAGTGCTTATAATTTTTCTGATTATTCAGAAAGCATAGATTTGTTAGCAAGAGTATTTGTTAAATATTATTTAAATCCAAAAGGTACAAGTATATATGATGGAGAAACAGCAACAGGTTCATATTATAATGGAGCTACATTAACAGGAGTTAATACAAGATATGCTACAGATAAAAATTGGGCTAATAGTGTTTATAAACATATGCAATATTTGTATAATAAATTATAACTTTAATTGATTGGAAATAGATTTGAAGTGTGGGGCTTAGTTTTTTTGAAATTACAAAATAAATTATAAAAAATTCTTGCTATTTTCTTAAAGTTATTGTATTATATATAAGTAAACAAAATAAGGATTATTTTGCCAAAATGTTTTTGATAGATAGGAAAGGGGCAATAAAGTAATGAAAAAAGTAATAACTATTATTTCATTGATAGTAATTATATTTGTAGCATTAATATGTACCAATAAAGTGTATGCAACAGAACAAGCAATTGATGAAGAAACAGAAAGCAAATTAGTAGAAATAAAAGAAAAAAACGCTAATTCGTTAGAAGATTACAAGGAAAAATATGGTTCAGATGCTTATGGAGTTGTGGCATATATATTAAATTTAGTAAGAATATATAGTATACCATTATGTTTCTTGGGAATTGCAATAGGTGCGATTCATCAATATGTAATAGGTATAAGAAAATTAGATACATTAGAAAAAGGTATGGGATTAATAGTAACATTTGTAACACTATTAATAATTTGCCAAATATTACCACTTGCATTTGCAGTGTTTGTAAAATTTGGAAGGGGGTAACAAATGAAGGTTTTATTTGCTGTAAGTAATGAAGAAATTTCACAAGCAATTATAAAAAAATATCAAAAAGAATATAAAGAAATAATTTCACATAAAAATGTATATTACTTTAATGCAATATTAAAAGAAATACAAAAAGATAAGTCATATGATAGAATAGTAATAAGTGAAGATTTGGAAGCTTTTGCACATACCCAATATGATCAAATAGATAAGTTTATATTTGATAAATTAGATAGCATAAGTGATGAGGCATCTAATTTAAGAGGAAGTGATATCCCTATAATTTTGATTTGTTCAGATAGAAGAACTAAATCAGAGCAAATGTTAGTGAAATTATTTGGTATTGGAATTTATAATGCTATATTAGGAAATGATAGAAGTGTAGACGAGGTTTGTAGATTAATTCATAAACCACGACTAAAAAAAGAAGCCAAAAGTTATTATAAAATAGATGCAGAAGAAGTAACTTACCAATCAGAAAATGAAAATGATGTAAGTGAAATGGAAATTCAAAATATTTTAGCTCATTATAAAAGTTTGGGAAAAGATGAAGACAGATATATAGAAAGCTTTAATAATATAGCAGCACAATATAATGATACACAATTAAGAATTATAACAAAGTTTTTGCCATTAAATGTAAGAGCGGTATTAGAAGAAAGATCACCAAAATATCAAAAAATTATGTCATTTAATAATAAAGTGTCAGATAATTTAAGACAAAGTAAGAAAAAAGAAGAGTCAGGAACTAGTGAAAAATTATTAAAACCAAAAAATAAAACAATAACAATGACAAAACCAGTTGTAATACCATCTTCAGTAAATATGACAGGAACAAGAAAAATGTCAAAAGCTAAAACAACACAACCAGGACAAATGGCTCAAAGACAAGTTGTCGATAATAACATGACGATGACTCCAGAAAGAACTCAAAATATTAATCCAACAAATATTAGTAATTCAGGAAATGTAGCAAATAGTTTTGCCAATATAAATAATAGTGCAAATACAACAGAAGATTTAGCAAACATGAATAATGTAAGAAATACAATGAGCAATTTTGAAGAGGAAAACAATTTAGGAAAGGTAGATAGTGTTCCAGATATGAAAGAAAGTGTACAAACTATACAACAAGTTAAACAACCAGTAAAAAGAGGAAGAGGAAGACCAAGAAAAAATCCTATTCAAGATCAAGTAGTTGAACAACCAGTAGTAAAAAGAGGAAGAGGAAGACCAAGGAAAAATCCTATTCAAGAAACAAAAGAAGAAGAAACAATTTTACCAGGAATAGAAGAAACAGGAAATGTAACATCAACTCAAGATGATTTCAATATAAATACTTCAAATCAAGTTAATCAAAATGAAAATATTGAAGAAAACTTTTTACCAGGTCTTAACGAAGAAAATGATAATAATGATGTTATATTACCAGGTTTCGAAGAGGAAAATAATAATGAAGATGTTATGTTGCCTGGTTTTGAAGAAGAAAATAATGATGGTACAATGTTACCAGGATTTGAAGAAATGACACCACAACAAGAAAATAATATGATGGGCCAAATGAGACAAAATAATGACTTACAAGGACAAGTAAATATGTACAACAATTCTTCAATGGATAATTATAATCAATATGATAGGCAGGCAAATGATGATTATAATACAAATGTTTATAATAATTATTCAGTAGCAAATTCTATGAATATGACCAGAACAAATAATGATTATGTTCAAACAATAGATATATCATCACTTTTAACATCTGACAAAAAAATAGTGACATTTGTCGGAACAAGTAAAAATGGAACATCATTTATAGTAAATAATGTTGCTGAACTATTATCATCTATGGGAATAAATGTGGCAATATTAGATACAACAATGAATAGGAATTCATATTATATATACACAAAAAATGAAGAAAGTTTAAGAAATATAGCAGCAAATAGTATAGAGCAACTTTCACAAGGTGTAGCAAATGGAATTCAAGTAAATAAGAATTTGACAGTATTTACATCATTACCAGATGAAAGAGACTCAATTAGTAGAGTTGATGAAATATTAGAAACTTTAGTAAAAAATTATTCACTTATTTTAATTGATTGTGATTTTAATACACCAATAGGATATTTTAAACAATCACTAGAAACTTATCTAGTACAATCATTAGATATACTTACAATACAACCTCTTACAGCATTTTTGAGAGAACTAAAAGCAAAAAATGTTTTGGAAGAAGAAAAACTAAAAGTAATATTAAACAAATTTATTAAAATAAGAGGAATAAATGAAAAAACAATTATAGGTGGAATGGCATTTTATAATGATCCAGCAATGTCATTTATGACAGAATTATTTGACAGAAATATGATAAAATATATAACAATACCATTTGAAGAAGAAATATATATTAAATATTTAGAAGGTATTATAAATTGTGATATAAACTTAAAAGGATATTCAAAAACATTTATGCAGATATTAAAAGCATTGGGAAATATGATATATCCATTAGTTTCAGGACAAGGAACATATAAACCCCCAACAGTTGGAGGAAATAACAACAGTCAAATGGGAACTTTTTCTCCAAGTATGAATGATACTCTAAATCAAATGAAGAAAAATTTTTAAGTAGGAGGAATTAACGTGATAATAGGAGTTGCTGTAGTATTAGTAATTATAGTTATTATACTAGTCATTTATAATATAAATATTAATAAAAAAATAAAAAAATTCAAAAATATCAATCAAAAAATTACTAACCTACAAGTTGTACAAGACTTTATGAATGCAATAGGTGAAACATCATCTGTGGACGATAAAATTAAAAAGATAAATAATATATTAATAGAAAAATATGAAATAAAATATTCAACTATTGTAGTGTTTAATGGAGCAGAATATGAAATAAAAGCATCTAATGTAGAACAAAGACATTGGGAATCATTAAAAGCTTTACAAGATGTAGACATGTTCAAAGATAGTATACAAACAGCTACTCCTAAATATGTTACTGTAAATAATCAAAATGAAAGATTGCTATATCAAAAAATGGAATTTGGAAGAGCAAAATCAGCTATATTCTTCCCATTATATATAGACAATGTATATATTGGTTATTGGATAATAGAAAGTGGAACACCACATGATTTTGACAATGTAGATATAACAATACTAGAAGTTATAAAAGACAATATAGTATCAGTATTAAAAACAGTAGTACATCAAAAAACACTAGAATCAATAGTAAGAACAGATTTATTTACAGGATTGAATTCAGAGGAATATCTATATGGAGAAGGTAAAAGAATAATAGACCAATATACAATATCAACAATGTGTATGTTCAAAATTATAAATATAGAAGAAATAAATAAAAGATATTGTAGAGAATTAGGAAATGAAGTAATAAAAGAAATTAGTAGATATGTTCAAGATAATATTTCAGATGAGTATGTTTTTGTTAGATATATGGGACCTAAATTTGTTATAGCTTTTTCAGGAGTAGATATAGAAGGTGTGGCATCATATATAAATGATATAAAAGATCATATTGAGCAAATGAAAATAACATTACCAAATGAAGAAGAAATATATACGACACAAACACCACAAAAAACAAATATGAATATGGCAGAGCAAGTAGCTACACCAAGAATAAATGTAGTATTATCTTCATATTACAAGGGAACAGGATTAGAAGAAGTACTTAAAAAATTAGAAGAATACTTAGATCATGCAGATAAAAATGAAAGTGATATAACAAATATATAAAATGGTTTCTATACAATAGAAAATGTGTGTATTAATAAAAACAAGACTTTGACACACAAATGTGAAGACATAAAATTACTATTTAATAGAAAATAATAATAAAAAAGGAGGTAATCGAATGGAATTTGACAAGACAATGAATTTTAAGGTTGAAAGAGAAGAAAATGTAAAATGCCAAGAAATATTAAAAGAAGTATATCAAGCACTAATAGAAAAAGGATATAATCCAATAAATCAAATTGTAGGGTATATATTATCAGGAGATCCTACTTATATAACAAGCCATAATGATGCAAGAAATAAAATAAGGACAATTGAAAGAGATGAACTATTAGAAAAGATGGTAAAAAAATATATTGGATTAGAAGAAGAGGACTAATATGAGAATATTAGGAATAGATTATGGAGATGCAAGAGTAGGCATAGCAATAACAGACGCTTTAAATATAACAGTACAAGGGCTAGAAACAATACAAAGAAACAATTCTGATAAAATTGTATTAAGAAGACTTGATGAAATATTGAGCAAGTATGAAGTTGATACAATTGTTGTAGGAATGCCATTAAATATGGATGGAACTATGTCAGAAAGAGCAGAAATAACAAAAAAATTTGTACATAAATTAAAATGCAAATATAACAAAATAAAGATAGAACTTGTAGATGAAAGACTAACAACAGTTTCAGCACATAAAACAATGAATCTTTTAGAAATAAACAAGCATAAAAAAAGAGGTATAGTTGATACTATATCTGCAGAATATATTTTAGAAACATATTTGAATAAAATTTGAATGTTGGGGACGTGTCAAAATGGACAAAAAATGTCCAAAAGGGACAGACCTCATTTGGACAAAAAATCTCTAAAAGGGATAGACTTTAACTTGGACACTTTTGAATTATTTTAATACGTTATTAATGTTCAATTTTTAATAAAAAATAAAAAATAAGAAAGGAGAAAATTATGGACGAAAATTTTGGAGGAGAAGATTTAGATAACATAGTAATATTAAATGATGAGGATGGAAATGAAGTAAGATTTGAATTTTTAGATTTAATAGAATTAAATAACGAAGAATATGTAGTATTATTACCAGTAGTTGAAGAAGGAGAAGAAGAGGAAGAAGGAGAAATAGTAATACTAAAAGTAGAAGATACAGATGAAGATTCAGACGAAGAATCATATGTAAGTGTAGAAGATGAAGACGTTTTGAACGAAGTATTTGAAATTTTCAAAGAAAGATTTAAAGATGATTTTGATTTTGTAGACTAATTTTAATGAGGCGAATAAATATATTCGCCTTTATGAGGATATTAAAGATAGGGGAGGAAATACAAATGAAAAATTTCTCTACATGGCTATTAGCCTGTTTTGTGGTAATGTTTTGGGTGTTCAGAATAATAGTAGCATTAATGGCACAAATGGGGCAAGATTTTGTAGTACAACCATTTAATGAAACAATGGAAATTATATTATTATTTGTAGTACTAGTATGTGTAGTCTTAATTGTAAAAAGAAAATTGACAGGAGCATTAATATATTTATTAGCATATGGAATGTATTTTGGAACAGATGTTGTATCAAAAGTAGGTCTTTTAATAGAAGATTCATCACAATTATCAGCTTCAGGATACTTAGGATTAATAATATCATTTATAGGAATAATACTTCCAATTGCAGTACTACTAGATTTATTAGCAGATAAGGGAAGAAAAGCACACCCAACAGATAAAAAAACAGATTGGTTTTATAAAAATGAGCAATATGATAGAAAATTAGATGACAGAGCAGACAAGAATAATTATAGAACAATGTAACATATGATAAATAGGGACATTTGAGATTAGTCTCAAATGTCTTTTTAGATTATAGGAAATTGCATTTCCTATAATCTAAAAAACAAAATTGCACAGAAAAATTGCTATGCAATTTTTCGCGTCGACAAATCTTTACGTTTCTTTAAGAACTTAAATATATAGAGTTAAATTAGAAAAGTAGAGAAAAGTTCTCGCGAAACGAGAGTTGTTATTGAAAGTTTTTTAAGAAAGGATGTGACAATATGGAAGAAAATAGAATGAATATTAACTGGTATCCTGGACATATGGCAAAAACCAAAAGACAGATTATGGAAGATGTAAGATTAGTAGATATTGTAATCGAATTATTAGATGCAAGAATACCAATATCTAGTCAAAATCCAGACATAGCAGAGATTACAAGAAATAAGAAAAAAATTATAGTACTAAATAAATGTGATTTATCAGATGAGCAAACAAATAAAAGATGGATAGAATATTTCAATAATAAAAACATACCAGCAGTTTTAACAGATTCTAATTCTGGAAAAGAAAAAGAAGAATGTATTAGAAAAATAGAAAAAATTATGGAAGAAGACTTAAGAAATCAAGCTGAAAAAGGAAGAATAGGAAGAAAAATAAAAGCAATGATTGTAGGAATACCAAATGTTGGTAAATCTTCATTTATAAATAGAATATCTAAAAAAACAACAGCAGGAGTGGCAAATAGACCAGGAGTTACTAAGCAAAAACAATGGATACGTATAAATGATAAAATTGAATTATTAGATACACCAGGAGTATTATGGCCTAAATTTGAAAGTGAAGAAGTAGCATTACATCTTGCATTTACTGGAACTATAAAAGAAAATATTTTAGAGAGAACAGAAATTGCTTATTATTTATTAAAAGTTTTGATAGAAAAATATCCTACTCTATTATGTGAAAGATATAAATTGAGTGAAGATTATATAAAACAACAATTAGAAAATGAAGAGAGACCAGAAAATGAAAATATTTATGAGATATTTTTAGAAATAGGAAGAAAAAGAGGTTGCATAATTTCTGGAGGAAATATTGATGAAGAAAAAACAGCAAGAATAATTTTAGATGAATTCAAAAATGGAGTAATTGGGAAAATAACTTTGGAAGGACCAAATGGAAAGTAGGAATAATTTGTTTATAGTTACAATTTACAGTTTACAAAAAATATTAATAAGAATGTATATAAATTAATATTTCATAAATTTCTCGGCTCAATACGAAAGATAAGAAAATCTAAAATAATTTTATGGCACCCTTTCACTTAGTCCTCACTTCGTTCGACGTGAACATTTTCCATAAAATTATTAAAGATTTTCTAATCATTCTCCAATCACATTCGAAATTTAATCAATATTAATTTATATACATTCTATAAAATAAATTTGAGACTGTGAATAGTAAGTTTTTATATTCAAATTACTAGAAATTTATATAATTTAATTGTAACAATAAGGCATTTAAAGAATGGAGTGGATTTAGCAAGTGGAACAATTTTTTAAAATAGATAGAGAAAAAGAAGAAGTAGATTTAATGTCACCTCTTACATGGGCATATATTGGTGATGCAGTATATGAATTATATGTAAGAAATAAATTAATAAATGAAACAAATCTAAAACCACATAAATTACATATAGAAGCGATAAAATATGTAAAAGCAAAAAGTCAGGCAGAAAAATTAAATGAAATTTATGATAAATTGACAGATGAGGAAAAGGATATAGTAAGAAGAGGAAGAAATACACAAAATCATCACTTGCCTAAAAATTCTAATGTACAAGAATATATGTATTCAACGGCATTTGAAGCATTAATAGGATATTTATATTTAACAAAACAACATGAGAGATTAAAGAATATATTGAATTTGTAGTTACTCATAATGGTGAATATTATAATTACAATAATTCTGTTTTATATTCATTATCTAATAACAATTTGTAAATTTGACCGCTTATCCTATCTTGAAATTTATAAAAAATAAATATATAATATATAACATGTAAAAGACAGTTAATAAACTGTCTTTTATACAAATGTATGTAAAAAATTTAATACCATTATTCTAGTAGATAATAGGCAGGAAGGTTGAAAAATAATTACAATAACTTGATTTTTTTCAATCAGAAATGAGCCTTAGGAAGGAATGAGATAAAAATGTTAAAGAAAGTATTGATAGCAAATAGAGGTGAAATTGCAGTAAGAATTATAAGAGCATGTAGAGAAATGGGAGTTAGAACAGTAGCAATATATTCAGAAGCAGACAAAGATGCACTACATGTAAGATTAGCAGATGAAGCAATATGTATAGGACCTGCACCATCAAATAAAAGCTATTTAAATATGAAAGCAATATTAGAAGCAGCTTGTTTAACAGGAGCAGATAGCATACATCCAGGATTTGGATTTCTATCAGAAAATGCAAATTTTGCAAAGATATGTCAAGAAATGGGAATAAAATTTATAGGACCAGACTATAGATTAATAGAACTATTAGGAAATAAATCAAAAGCAAAAGAAACAATGAAAAGAGCAGGAGTTCCAGTAGTTCCAGGTTCAGATGGTTTAATATATTCAAAAACACAAGCAGTAAATTTAGCAGAACAAATAAAATATCCAGTAATGCTAAAAGCATCAGCTGGAGGTGGAGGAAGAGGTATAAGAATAGCATATTCTAAAGAAGAACTAGAAAAAGAATATGACATAGTAAAACAAGAGGCAAAAGTAGCATTTAATGATGATAGCTTATACCTAGAAAAATTTGTAGAAAACCCTAGACATATTGAAATTCAAATATTAGCAGATGAGCAAGGAAATTGTATACATTTAGGAGAAAGAGATTGTTCAGTACAAAGAAGAAACCAAAAAGTATTAGAAGAAACACCAAGTGGAATAATAGATGAAAAACTAAGAAGCAAAATGGGAGAAACAGCTGTAAAAGCAGTAAAAGAAATAGGATATTCAAATGCAGGAACAATCGAATTTTTAGTAGATAAAAATAAAGATTTCTACTTTATGGAAATGAACACAAGAGTACAAGTAGAACATCCAGTAACAGAAATGGTAACAGGAGTAGATATAATTAAAGAACAAATAAAAATCGCAAGTGGAGAAAAGCTACAATATAAACAAGAAGATATAAAATTTGAGGGACACTCAATGGAAGTAAGGATAAATGCAGAAAATCCAGATAAAAACTTTATGCCATGTCCAGGAACAATAACAGGGTTACATATTCCAGGAGGAAATGGAGTAAGAGTAGATACTGCAATATATAATGGATATACAGTTCCCCCTACATATGACTCAATGCTTGCAAAACTAATAGTACATGGAAAAGATAGAGAAGAATCAATAGCCAAAATGAAAAGTGCAGTAGCAGAATTTGTAGTAGATGGAATTACAACTAATATAGACTTCCTATTAAAAATATTAGAAAATGAAAACTTTAAAACAAATAATTATGACACATCTTTTATCCAAAAGGAAATGGAACGTTAGGGACGTGCCAAATCGTTCCACAATAGGAAAGTAAAATATTAGGGCATATTAAAATTAAATGTATGAAAAGAAATAATGTAAAATTTTTGAGTATAAATCTTGAATGAACTTTAGAAGGAGGAGAAAGCTTTGGTTATAGACAAAGTAAAAAAGGTAAATAAGAAAGAGGAAAAAAGAATAAAAAATGAAAAAGCCTCAGATATGATGATAGGTAAATGGGTAAAATGTGACAAATGTAAAGAAATTATTTACAAAGATGATTTACATCAAAATTTAAGTGTATGTCCAAATTGTGGAAAACATTTTAGACTATCATCAAGAAGAAGAATAAAGCAAATAGCAGATGATGGAACATTTGAAGAAATTGGGGGAGATATTTTAACAAAAGATCCATTAAATTTTAAAGGGTACATGAAAAAAGTAGAAATGCTAAAAGAAAAGACAAATATACAAGAAGCTGTAAAGTGTGGTATATGTGAGATAGAGGGAGAAAAAGCAGTTTTAGCTGTAATGGATGGTAATTTTTTAATGGGAAGTATGGGGTCAGTAGTAGGAGAAAGAATTACATTAGCAATAGAAACAGCAGTAGAAAAGAAATTACCACTAGTTGTATTCTGTGTATCAGGAGGAGCAAGAATGCAAGAAGGAATAATATCTTTAATGCAAATGGCAAAAACTTCAAGTGCACTTACAAAACTAGATAAAGCAGGACAATTATATATATCAGTATTAACAGATCCAACAACAGGAGGAGTAACAGCAAGTTTTGCAAGTTTAGGAGATATCATCTTAGCAGAGCCACATGCTTTAATCGGATTTGCTGGACCAAGAGTAATAGAACAAACAATAAAACAAAAATTGCCAGAAGGTTTCCAAAGTTCAGAATTTTTATTAGAACATGGATTTATAGACAAAATTGTAGAAAGAAAAGATATGAAATCAACAATAGCTAAACTAATCAGATTACATAAATAAAGGAGGGAAAGAAATGTCTAAAATAACAGCATGGGACAGAGTAATGTTAGCAAGAAAAATGGAAAGACCCAAAGCGTTAGATTACATAAATGAAATATTTGAAGATTTTATAGAATTACATGGAGATAGGAACTTTGGTGATGACAAGGCAATTATTGGAGGAATAGCAACATTAGAGGGAGAGCCAGTTACAGTTATAGGAGAGCAAAAAGGAAAAAAAGCAAAAGAAAATATGGAAAGAAATTTTGGAATGCCAAACCCAGAAGGATATAGAAAAGCATTAAGATTAATGAAACAAGCTGAAAAATTTAACAGACCAATTATAACATTTATAGATACACCAGGAGCATATCCAGGAATGGGAGCAGAAGAAAGAGGTCAAGGTGAAGCAATTGCCAAAAACATATTTGAAATGTCAAAACTAGAAGTTCCAATCATTTGTGTTGTCATAGGAGAAGGGTCTAGCGGAGGAGCATTAGCAATTGCAGTAGGAGATAGAATTGTAATGTTAGAAAATGCAATATATTCAATATTATCTCCAGAAGGATTTGCTAGTATATTGTATAAAGATTCAAATAAAGCTAAAGAAGCAGCAGAAGATATGAAAGCTACGGCAAAAGATTTGAAATCATTTGGAATTATTGATAAAATAATAAAAGAACCAGATGATGGAGCAGAAAAAGATTTTGAGAGTGTAGTAAAAGAATTAAAATCATACATAAAAAAGAGTCTAAAAGAGTTGAATAAATTGACAAAAGAAGAATTAGTTAATGAAAGATATGAAAAATTTAGAACAATGTGTTAAAAATTGTTAAATTCAAAGTTTTTGAATTTATATATTATGCTAAATAAAGTGATATAATATGTTAGTTTATAAACTAATATAAAACACACATAAATTAATGTTATATTTTAGAAGGAGGAATAAAAAATGTTATTAGAAGGAAAAAAAGTAGTTATAATGGGAGTAAGAAATAAATGGAGTATTGCTTGGGGAGCAGCTCAATCAGCATATGAACAAGGTGCAGAGGTTATATGTACTTGTTCAGCAGATAGTTGAGAAAAAGTAAAAGATTTAAGAAAAGATATGCCAAAAGCAAGTGTATATGTATGTAATAATGTAAGTTTAGATGAAGATATTGATAATTGTCTAGAAGAAATTAAGAAAGATCATGGAAAAATAGATGGATTATTACATGCAATAGCACATGCAAATACAGAAGATTTAAGAAATGATTTTATATTAACATCAAGAGATGGTTATGCACATGCTCAAGATGTAAGTACATATTCTTTAGTTGCAATTGTAAGAATGGCTAGAGAAAAAGAGATGTTAAATGAAGGTGCAAGTATTGTTGCATATACATATTATGGTTCAGAAAAAGTAATTGAAGGATATAATGTAATGGGAGTTGCAAAAGCAGCATTAGAAGCAAGTATAAAATATTTAGCAAAAGATTTAGGAAAAGATGGTTATAGAATAAATGGAATTTCAGCAGGTCCAATAAAAACATTGTCAGCAAAAGGAATAAAAGATTTTGGTTCAATATTGGATGTTGTTGAAGAAAGAGCACCATTACATAAAAATGTTACTATAAATCAAGTTGGAGATAGTACAGCATTTTTATTTAGTGATATGTCAAGTGCAATTACAGGTGAAATTATTCATGTGGATAATGGTTTTTCTGTTGTTGGAGTTTAAAGTCTATTGATGATGCTTTTGCTAATAGATAGGATATTAAATTAAGCACTTAAAATAGTTTATGAAACTATTTTAAGTGCTTATTATTGTGGACTTTATGGTAACTAAAATTCGATTTTTTAGTCATTAAGTACGATACTCTAGGAAAATGTAAATCTTCCCAAAGTCTTGCAGTTAATGCTTTACAAGGATTTGATAAGTTTTATTTTAGAATTGTTAAAGAGGGCAATATATAATATAAAATTATTTCCGATTTTGTATAAGCTAAATTTTCATAGAAATTCTAAAAGAAAAAAAATGTATTCATGCACTCAGACCCTCTCTTACAGAGAGTACCGTGCAATTCATACATGTTTTTCTTTAAGAATTTCTAATTTCAAATTTAGATACGCAAAATCAGAAATAATTTTATATTATATATTGCCCTCTTTTTAAAACACTACTATTTTTAATTATACAAAATGCTACAATTCACGGTCGTTAATTTATTTTATATACTTTGAAAAAAATATTTATATAAACATTCTATAAAATAAATTAGAGACTGTGAATTATAACTTTAAAATAAATACTAGCATTACTAGCAAAAAATTTTTGATTTATTGTATTGACAGGATAAAAAAATGAAATAATTTTTCTATTGAATGAAAGCTAGTGTTATCAATGGTTGTATGAATTCAAAACTACTAAAGACCATACTGTTATAATGCTATAATTTTTAAAATCCCAATGTGTTGTAAATAGCTATATATCAACATTAAAATTTTAAGAGTTTTTATATAAATTTATAATATCTTAAAAATACTGATATATCAATACTTGTAGAGGTTTTAAGTTATTTATAAACCTTCAAACCGTTGAAATCACTAATGTTAGATATTGTCGAAAATTAATTTCATTTTTTTATCCTGTTGTATTGACTTTAGGGATATTTATTGGTAAAATTTAGATACAGAATTTTCCTAGAGTATCGTACTCTAAGAAAAAAACATATGATAAGGAGGAAGAAAAATGACAAAATATGGATTACTAAAAATCAAAAGAGTAAAGAGTAAAGAGAAAGGTATTACATTAATAGCGTTAGTAGTAACAATAATAGTGTTATTAATATTAGCAGGAGTAACAATTGCGACATTGATGGGAGATAACGGAATTATAACAAAAGCAAGAGAAGCTAAACAGAAAACAGAAGATGCACAAAAAGAGGAAGAGGCAATATTGTCAGATATAGAAGATTATATGAATGGTATAACAGTATCAGAAGAAGGATTTAATGAAGATGTTGGAGTAAATGAGCCAAAACTAAAATCAGGAATGATACCAGTATATTATGATGAAAGTGCAAAGGTATGGAAAAAGGCAGATGAAACAAATACTGGAAAACAATGGTATGATTATGATGCAAAAAAATGGGCAAATATAATAACAGTATCAGATGAGGATAAAGAATTAAGAGAAGTAGAAGTAGGAACAGAAATACCAATGGATAAAATAACAACATTTTTTGTATGGATACCAAGATATGCATATAGTATAACAGAAGGATATAAACAAGGAAGTACAGTTCCAGAGAGTACGGAAATAACAGATGTAACAGGAGAGATAGATGTGACATTTTTAAAAGGAAATACAAATACAGGAGTAGATGGAATACAATATGAAATAGACTATGATGAAACAAAATTAAATGCAGGAGATACTACACCTAAAATAGTGCATCCAGGATTCACGTTAGGAAATAGCCAATTAACAGGAATATGGGTAGCAAAATTTGAGGCAAGTGGATTAAATGGAGAACAGGCAGTAGGGAATGCAAGTGCAAGTTCAGCAACACCAGTAGAACCTGCAAGTGATGGAAGTACATATGTAAGAATATTGCCAAATAAAGTAAGTTGGAGACATATAACAATAGGAGAGTCAGAATATCAAAGTATGAGAATGTCAGCAAATACAGAAAAGTATGGATGGACAGGTGCAGTAAATAGCCATTTAATAAAAAATAGCGAATGGGGAGCAGTAGCATATTTGTGTTATAGTGATTATGGAAATGTACCAAAAACCAATGGTGCAGGTACATTAGATTCTACTAAAAGTTGGTATTATGATATGTACACAGGAGCAGGAGCAAAAAGTGATGAAGGAAGATATGAAAATTTTACAGAGGATACATATGGATATAATACAAGTGCTGGAAAATTAGCAAGTACAACAGGAAATGAATATGGAATATATGATATGGCAGGAGGAGCTTGGGAAAGAGTAGCAGGATATTTAGATAATGGAAATAATTATCTTAATACAAATGGACAAAGTACAACAAAAGTAAATGGAGAAACAATAAAATATATAGAAAATGGGCAATTAAATAGTAGTTATAATGCATTATGGGAAAAATATGAAGTAAGTGAAGAAGAAAGAAGTAATCAAATAGAAGTAGAAGGAGTAGGAAAAATAGCACAAACAACTTTATGGAGTTGGAATAATAGAGGAATAGAATATAATAGAGCAAGGCAAAGGATAACAGCAACAATTTATAATAATCTGGCAAAACACAAAGGAATAGGAGTAAATGAAGTTGGTACAGACTTTTCATATTATGCACCATATGGAACTACTGGAAGTAGTTGGTCATGGTATAAAACTGTAAAAGATACATCAACAAATACATCAACTGAATATGCAAGAGCATGGAATAGTGATTATACTCTAATCGGACATGCGTTTTATCCGTTTGTCATACGCGGAGGCGGTTGCGGAAATGGTGCAGGAGCAGGAGTCTTGAGCACTAATATCACGGGTGGCTATGCCGACGGCAACGATGGTTTTCGTCCAGTGCTGGCCTTCTAGCACTTCGATACACAAAGATTCATAAAGGAATCTATCCCAGAGGAATAATATTTAAGGATATTATTGAGAGGTAGGCAAATTTTGTCCAAATACTGTAAAAATGAGAAAAGTAGTTTGGAAAAAATGGAATAAAATACAACAGGATTTGTATCAAAGAAGTTTAATTCCTTTGATATAAACTAGATTTTATATCATAAACACATGAACAGTAAATTCGTTTTAGTAATTAACAAATGAAAATCCGAATTTATGATTTTAAGTAAAGATATTGCTATATTGTTTTATATAGTAGTATCTTTTATTTAGTAACATATAGAATAATTTTAAAATCATTCTAAAAAAGGTTCACTTGCAATATCTTGTATCAAATTTTTTTCTATAATTTCATAAGTAGAATCTTGATATAAAAAATTACATTTTTTTAATATTTTTTGTTGTAGTTTGTAAGAATTACAATGTGAAGAATGTCCTAGCCAAGAATTCAGACTTTGTATTGTCTTTTCATAGTTTATTGTGCCTTCTGAAAATTTAATATTCCACTTTTTTACTTTTTTCTTGATTTTTTTCTTGCTTGATAGGCGTAGCAATTTATGTGTTGTAAAAATTCTATAGCCACAAAAATTAACTCCCATTTTATGAGGATAATATTTAGATTTTAAATTTAGTTCCAATTTTAAATGCTCCCATAAAAATCTTTCTATTAATGCTTTATATTTAATACAATCTTTTTTGCTTTTTAATATTAAAATAAAATCATCCATATATCTACAATAGTATCTTATTTTTAGAACACGCTTTATGTAATTATCTAGTTCATTTAAGTAGATGTTGGCAAAAAATTGGAATACCTATTTTTGTATTATCAATTGGACCATTAAAAATAAGAATTTGTGTAAGGAATAATAGGTCTTTATCAGTAATATATTTTTTCATTATGTTAAATAAAATAAATGGTTGAATATTATAAAAAAATTTTTTAATATCACATTTTAAAATCCAAAAATCTCCGTGATTTCTCTTCATAATTTGCATTTGATGTTGAACTTCTAAAACTGCTTTATGTGTTCCTTTGTTTTCTAAACAGGCAAAAGATGTATTGATGAATTTTGGAATAATAAAAGGTTTTATAAATTCTTCAATATACCATTGATGAACGATTCTATCTCTATAAGGTAAAGCTTGAATATCTCTTTCTTTAGGTTCAAATACTTTGAATGTAAAATAATTGCCCATTCTGTAAGTTTTATTTTTTAAATTGTTCATCAAATTTATCAAATTATTTTCTAAATTAAATTCAAATTTTATTACTTCATTTTTATATGCTTTATGTCTTCTGGCTCTTTTATGAGCAGATAATAGCTTATCAAAAGTCAAATTTTTATAAAATAAGTTTTTTATCGTTTTAGGCATGAAGAAATCCAACCTCCTAACATATTGCAAATATCAGTAATTAAAGAACTCCAAGTTTGATAGTTTTGCAGTGAAATATATTTATACTTATATGATAATCTTATATGTACTTTTAATAAATTTAAATTAATGTCAAATTCATTTAGATGTTTTAATTTATCATTTTTTTGGTAAGATTTTATAGCATACATAAGATTACGAAGACCTATGTACAGTGAATTTTTAATCTCTGCTACTAATGCAAAATTTTCACATTTAGGATATTTTCTTACAATATCATTTGAATAATAAATTAATTCCATATATTTTTGATATATTTTTAAATTATTTTGTTTGGAATTATATGATATAGATGTTTTCAAAAAAATCACTCCTATACTTTTTCGACATTTTTCTACATTATAATATAATAATATGAGTGATTTATTTTTTTTTATGAAATATGTAAAAAGATATATAAAAATTGATAATAATTTTGGAAATAAAAAAGGATAATATGAGTTTTAATAGAAAAAACAAGAAACTTGAAAAAGGTGAGTAGTTACAATTCACAGTCCAAAACAGTCCCAAATAGATATATCAACATTTTAGATTTTATTTTTGACTGTGAATTGTAACGGTGAGTAGAATTTTTTACAAAAATTTCCTATAATATCTTGAATATTATAAATATCTGTGATATATTATTTACATAATTGTTTATAATTAAATTCAAATAATTAAAATCAAAAATATTTAAAAATCATAAAAGATTAAATTTATTCAAAAGTTTAAATTATACAAATCTTTTCTTAATTCCATAATACAAAGTAAAAATAAAGTATTTCATTTTCAGAGAAATTTGCATTTCCTACAACTTAAAATATCTAAATTTTCCAATGTGTTATATAAAGAAATTTTAATAAAAGATTTAAAAATGTATTTAATTATAAATAGTAATAAAAAAAGGAGGTATTAAATGGTAAAAAAACAAGAAAAAAGTAAAAAACCAACAAAATTGTTATCACCCAAAGTAGACATTATTTTCCAAATTTTATTTGGAGAAGTAGGGAGTGAGAACATAACTAAAAAATTTTTAGAAGCAATATTAGATAGGAAGATAGAATCAGTAGATTTGAGCCAAAATATTGTGATGAGACATGAAAAAATAGGAGAAAAAATGGGAGTATTAGATGTTTTAGTAAAGTTCGATGGTAAAAATTTCTGCAATGTAGAAATGCAATTAACAGAAAAGGATAAATTATTTGCAAGAATATTATATTATTGGTCAAGAATATATGCTAAACAAATAAAGTCAGGAAATGATTACATATTTTTAAATAAGACAATAGAAGTGTTAATTGTAAATTTTGAAATTGATAGTTTAAAAAACTTAGAATATCATACAAGTTGGAAGATTATAGAAACAAAATATAGAAAAGATATCTTGACAGATGACTTAGAAATACATATAATTGAGATACCAAAGATTTATAACTTAATAGGAGAAAAGCAAAAAGAAGAATTGGTGAAGTGGTTGGAATTTATAGAAAATCCAACTAGTAAAGAGGTGGAAAGTTATATGAAAGAAAATGAAGGAATAAAAGAAGCTAGAGATAAACTAGAAGGATTGAGTGGAGATGAAAGACTTCAAAGATTAGAAGAATTAAGATTAAAAGCAATAATGGATGAAAAAGCAGAAAGAAGGTTTGCAATTAAAAAGGGATTAGAAGAAGGACGAAAGAAAGGGCTAGAAGAAGGACTAGAAAAAGGTATAGAAGAGGGAAGAAAAGAAGAGAAAAAAGAACTTGCAAAAAAAATGAAAGAAAAGGGAATAGATATTAGCATTATTCAAGAAATAACAGGTTTTGCAGAAGAAGAAATTAACTTATTATAAGTATGTCTAGAGATAAAATAAGAGGTGAAAAATGAAATCTAACGTATTTAAATATTTATTTATCATATTTGTGATAATTATAGCAATAGGAGCATTTTTTATTATCCAAAGCAATGAAAATGAGCAAGAAACACAAGAAGATACATCTGCAGAGGATACTCAAGAAATTTTAAGAGAAATAAGACTAGGAATAGCACAATATGATACACTAAATCCATTATTAACAACAAATAAAAATGTTCAAGATATAACAAAATTAATATTTGAACCATTAGTAGATATATCTTCAGATTACAAAGCAACACCAGTTTTAGCTACAGAATGGGCAAAACAGGATGCTACAACATATATAATAAAATTAAGAGAAAATGTAAAATGGTCAAATGGAGAAAGATTTACATCAACAGATGTTCAATTCACATATGATAGGTTAAAAGAAAATTCTTCAATATATTCAAGCAATTTAGAACATGTAACAATGTTAGAAGTAGTTGATGATTACACAATAAAAATGTATTTAGACCAAGAAGTTCCATTTTTTGAATATTATTTAACATTTCCAATAATGTCTAAGACATTTTTTGATACACAAGATTATAATGATACAGGAATAATATCAGTAGGAACAGGAAAATACAAAGTAGAAGAAGTACAAGAAAATTATATAACATTAACTAAAAACACTAATTGGTGGGATAGAGATACAGAATTATCATTAGAAAAAATAACAGTAAATTTATATGATTCTATAGGGGAGTTATATAATGCCTTTAAATTAGGAAATGTAGATATGGTAAGTACAAACAATAATAATATACAAGAATATATAGGAACAATAGGATATAGTACAAAAGAAATAAAAGGAAGGGAACATGATTTTATTGTGTTAAATACACAAAATGAATTGTTGTCTAATCAAGAAGTAAGAAGGGCAATTTCATATTCAATAGATAAGAGTAACATCGTATCAAATGTTTTTCAGAATAAATATTACACATCAAGTTTTCCATTAGACTTTGGGTCTTGGGTATATCAAGAGCAAGATGTAAGCTCTGGTTATAACCCTGAACAGGCAAACCAATTGTTATCAGAAAATGGATGGAGTTATAGAAATGGATATTGGCAAAAGACTTTAAATAGAAGAACTAGAAGAATAGAACTTAATTTGATTGTAAAAGCTTCAAATGGAACGCAAATATCAGTAGCAGAAAATATAAAAACACAATTAGCTAGTCAAGGAATTATAATTAATATCCAACAATATTCTGATGAACAATATAATATTGCAGTACAAAACAAGTCATATGATATGATTTTATGTAGTATGAACTTATCTCCTAATCCAGATATGACATTATTTTTTGGAGAAAATAATTTAGCTAATTATGCAACTGACGAAATTACTAATCTAATGAATGAAGTAAAAAATACTACAGATGAACAAACAATAAAAAATGATTATACAAGATTAGCAGAAATTTATAAAAGTGATGTACCATATATAAGTTTATATACTAATAAACATACAATAGCATATAATACGGAATTAGTTGGAGAAATAAATTCAAATTGGTTTAATCCATTTTGTGGAATAGAAACATGGTATAAATAAAAAATCAAAAAAAGGTATTGACAAAACAAAAATTTGGTATATAATGATTGTATCAAACAAAAGTTCAAAAATAATAAGGAGGAAAATTATGAGTGAAAATGCAGAAAAGAAAAAAGCATTAGAAATGGCAATGAGTCAAATAGAAAAACAATTTGGTAAAGGTTCAGTAATGAAATTGGGAGAATTTAAAGCAATGGAAATAGAAGCAATTCCTACAGGTGCTTTAAGTTTAGATATAGCATTAGGAATAGGAGGAGTACCTAGAGGAAGAATTATAGAAGTGTTTGGACCAGAATCATCTGGAAAGACAACACTAGCATTACATATAGTAGCAGAAGCACAAAAAATGGGAGGAGAAGCAGCATTTATAGATGCAGAACATGCTTTAGACCCAGTATATGCAAAAAAACTAGGAGTAGATATAGATAATTTAATAGTATCTCAACCAGATACAGGGGAGCAAGCACTAGAAATAACAGAAAGTTTAGTAAGAAGTGGAGCATTAGATGTAATTGTAGTAGACTCTGTAGCTGCACTAGTTCCAAAGGCAGAAATAGATGGAGATATGGGAGATTCTCACATGGGACTACAAGCAAGACTTATGTCACAAGCATTAAGAAAACTAGCAGGAGCAATAAACAAATCAAAAACAGTATTAATATTTATAAACCAATTAAGAGAAAAAATAGGAGTTATGTTTGGAAATCCAGAAACAACAACAGGAGGAAGAGCACTAAAATTTTATGCATCAGTAAGAATGGATATTAGAAAAGTAGAAAATATCAAACAAGATGGGGAAGTAAAAGGAAATAGAGTAAGAGTAAAAGTTATAAAAAATAAAGTAGCTCCCCCATTTAGAGAGGCTGAATTTGACATTGTATATGGTCAAGGAATTTCAAAAGAAGGAAATATTTTAGATATGGCTGTTAATTTAGACATTGTAGAAAAAGCAGGTTCATGGTTTAGTTATAATGGAGAAAGAATAGGTCAAGGAAGAGAAAATGTTAAAAAATATCTGAAAGAAAATCCAAAAATGCTAGAAGAAATAGAAGAAAAGGTAAGAGCAGATTTTGCAAAAGTATTTGAAGAAAGCTTAGGAGAAGAAATACCTGAAATAGATATGGATGATGAAGAAGAGTAAAATTTGCATATAGTGAATTTGGATGGGATAAAAGAAAATAAAGGTGAATGTTATGATAAAATTACTGGCCAGTGATTTAGATGGAACAATAATTGATAATAATAATCAAGTTTCAAATAAAGATTTAAATGTAATAAATAAACTAAATAATACAACCGTAAATTTTGCAGTTTGTACTGGAAAAACATATTCTATGATTAAAAATATATGTAGTAAATTACGTCCTACATATGGGATTTTTGGAAATGGTACACAAATTGTTAATTTAAAAACGGGAGAAGAAATAGAAAGAAATGTAGTATTAAATGATAAAGCAATACATTGTTTAAAAATTGCACAGAAAAATAATTTACATGTACATATATATACAGAGGATAAAATTATATCACAAAAAGAACTAAAATATATGGCTTTTAGAAATTATATATTGTACAAAAATCAGGTTCAATTCGAAATAGTAGAATCATTAGAAAGCTATATAAAAGAAAAAAATCCAAATATATTAAAGCTGGTCATATCAGGAGAAGAAGATTTAAAAAACATAAAAGAAGAAATAGAAAATTCAGAAAATTTAACAGCAATACAAATAAAAAAATATAATGAATATAAAGACAATATAATAGATGCAGAGTATGAATATTTAGATATTGTTCCAAAACATGTAACAAAATATGATGCTTTAAAACAATTAGGAAATTATTTAAATATTCAAAAAGAAGATATTATGGCAATAGGAGATAACATAAATGATATAGAAATGATAAAAAATGCAGGAGTTGGAGTAGCAATTGGAGGAAGTTATAAAGAAGTAAAAGATGTTGCAGTATATGTAACAAAAAATGATGTAAAAAACGGAGGTTTTGCAGAAGCAGTTTATAAATTTATAAAATTATAATATTCTAGATAAGTATGGAAATCCTAGTTTAGTAACAAAAAATAAAGGTTTATTAAAAAATATTCAAATCAAGTTGATGAGGAGGAAAAATGTATACAGTAGAGGAATTTGACAAGGAAAAAACAAAAGTCCTAAAATATGTGTTATATAAAAAAAGAAGTGAAAACGAAATAAGAAGAAAATTTGAAAAAGAAATAGGCTCAGATTTATTAGAAGACATAATAGAATATTTAAAAGAAGCAAAATATATAGATGATAAAGAATATATAAGAAAAACAATAAATAATTTTATAGCTTTAAAAAACCTATCTATTAGAGAAATAGAATATAAATTACAAAGTAAAGGAATAAAAAAAGAAGATATAGAAGATTATATATATGAAAATAAAGAAGACTTAATGGAATATGAAATAAAATCTGCTAAAAATATTATAGCCAAGAAAAGTACATCATTAGAAATAGATGAAATAAAACAATATTTATTAAAAAAAGGATATAAAAAAGAAAATATAGAGATAGCGATGGACTTTGATTCATAATAAAATTTAACATATGAACAAGGTTGTATACTCTAAAATAAAGAAATATTCAAAAAAGTCAGTTATTGTTTAAGTCATAAAATATGGAGGAATAGTAATGTCAATACTAACATTAGAAACAAAAAAATATGCAATAAAAATAGAGAATTTTGAAGGTCCTCTTGATTTATTATGTCATTTAATAGAGAAAAATAAAATGGATATATATGATATAAACTTAAATGAAATAACAGATCAATATATACAATATTTAAATGCAATGGAAAAAATGAACTTAGAAATAGCAAGTGAATTTGTTGTTATGGCTTCAACTTTGCTATATTTAAAATCTAAAAATTTGCTTCCAAAACAAGAGGAAGAAGAAGAGGAATTGACAGAAGAGGAATTAATTAGAAGAATTATAGAATATAAAAAATACAAAGAAATCAGCAAAGTGTTAAAACAAAACTATGATATAAATGGAAATAGATACTATAAAAATCAAGAACCAATAAAACTTCCAAAACAAAAATTAGAAAAAGAATATGATAACAAAATAATTCCACAAATATATAAAGAATTAATGGAAAGAAATAGTGTGAAATTAAATCAAAATGCTAAAAATATAGAGAAAATTGCATTGGTGGAAAATTATACTGTTGCAAGTAAAGTAAAAGAAATGTTTAAAGTTTTAGTAAAACAAAAAAGATTTGTATTTAATAAATTATTTTCACTAAATAAACATAATAGACAAGAAGTAGTAACAGCATTTAGTGGTCTATTGGAAATGTCGAGAAGAAAAAAAGTTGAAACAACACAAGAAGAACTATTTGGAGATATAACTGTAGAAAAAAGTAAAAGAGCATGATATGATTTCTTGTGGTATAGGAAAAAGCGATTTTTCCTATACCACAAAAAACCAACGTTGCACAGAAAAATTGCAGAGCAATTTTTCGCGTCGACAAATCTTTACGCTTCTTTGAGAACTTAAATATTTGTAGTTGAATTAGATAAGTAGAGAAAAGTTCTCGCGAAGCGAGATTTGTCCGATGGAGAAAAAAACATCCAATAAAAATGTTTAAACTGAAAAAAATAGGAAAAACTAATATAAATGCTTATGAAAAGGAGGCAAATATATTGGTTTTTCTTTTTATTTTATTAGCAATACTCATATTAGCATTAGTATTTGTTACATCAAAAATTGAAATAAAAATAGTAAATCTGGTAGTAGATTCGCAAAGTAAAAATTATATAGGCAATAAATATGAAATTATTATAAAATTAAAGATATTGGGAAATATACCTATTATAAAAATAAAATTGACGAAAAATAAATTACAAAAAATATATAAAAACTTAAAAATGAAAGAAAAAATAAAAAAATTAGAAGAAGATATTTATACAAATAAGGATAAAATAGATTTAAAATTAATAGAACTTGCTAAAGAAATCAAAAAAAGTATAGATGTAGATTACTTAAATTTAGTAATAAAGTTAGGGACTGAAAATGCTTTTACAACTGCCATCATAGTTGCAATTATTTCAACAATAATATCAGTATTAGTTTCTAACCAAAAAATTGAAGAGAATGAATTGATGTATAAAATAGAGCCAATATATAATAACCAGAATTTAATAAAATTTCAATTTTCTGGTATATTTAAAATAAAAATGATACATATTATAAATATAATGTATTTATTGAATAAAAAAGGAGGTATTAATAAATATGAGCGAACATCCAATAGAAGGTCTTATGACTACAGCTATGAGTAGTATTCAAGATATGATAGATGTAAATACAATTATAGGAGAACCGATAGAAACATCCAATAATATTGTAATAATACCAATATCTAAAGTATCATTTGGATTTGCAGCTGGGGGAAGTGAATTTAAAGGGGAAACAGTAGATGAATACAAAAAGAAAGAGAAAGAAGAAGAGGTACAGTATCGATTACCATTTGGAGGAGGTTCAGGAGCAGGGGTTACAATAAATCCAATAGCTTTTTTAGTTATACAAGGAGAAAATGTAAAATTGATGCCTGTAAATTATAGTTCATCAATAGACAAGCTTTTAGATTATATTCCTGATTTTCTAGATAAAACAAATAATATGATAAATAAATGTATTCAAAAGTCAAAAGTAAAAGAGGATTCAAAAGAAAATGAAAAGAAAAAATCAGAAATGGTAAAAGAAGACAAAAATAAAATAGAAGAAGATTTAAATGAAAATAGACATATAAAAGAAAGAATAGAAAAAACCAAAAAACCTATAGAAGAAGAGATAACTTATGAATATGAATATGATGAAACATTAGATGATGATGAATAGTAACTATCTAATAAGTACAATTTAAAATTTTTTAAAAAACATTATTGACAAAAAGTAATAAAAAGAGTACAGTGTAGTTACAAGCTAAATAGCTTTTTATATAGATTCATACAATAGGAAAGTATCGCTTTCCTATTGTAGAACAAATTTACAGATTTGTTCTATTCTACTTAGAAAGGATGGATGAAAATGAAAAAAGTAGAAGGATATTTTGATTTTCGGTTTACACCAGATAATAAATATACAACAGGAAGAAAAATAAGAATTGAAGTAACAATTAAAGATGAAGGTTTTGTAGAAAATCTTCAAATGATATTTTATCATTTGGATAAAGTTGTAAAAAAAGCAAACCTTCAATACACAGAAAAAATTCAAGCAAATAGTATTTTTAAAGCTGAACTTGAGTTAGAAAAATCAGGCGTATATTGGTATTGTTTTACGTTTGAGCTGGAAGGACAAAAAGTTTATGTTTTTAAAAATCAAGAATTTCTGATGAAATCTCCAATTAATAGATATCCAAATGAATATTGTTGGAGAATTGAAGTAAAAGATGCAAACTTGAAAGAGTATCCAGAATGGAGAGGAAGGATAATTTATCAGATTATGCCAGATAAATTTGCAATTGGTAGTAATGGTATCATTCCAGTAAATGGAAGAAAAATAAAAGATTGGAATGATAGAATGCCAGATTGGAAACCTGACCCAGATGGAGTATATCGGAATGAGTATTTCTATGGTGGTAATTTACAAGGAATAAAAGAAAAGTTACCATATATAAAAGAGTTAGGGTTTAATGCTATATATTTAAATCCAATCTGTAAAAGTAGAAATAATCACCATTATGATTCAGAAGATTTTTGGCAAATTGATCCTATGTTAGGAACTTGGGAAGATGTAACTGAACTGTGTACAGAAGCAAATAAATTAGGTATAAAAGTTATATTTGATATGGCATTTAACCATACATCAGATGAGCACAAGTGGTTTAAATCAGCCAATAATAATATCAATTCTCCATACAGAAAATATTATATTTTCAGAAATGGCAAAGCGGTTACTTGGTATGGTTATTCAAATATGCCTGAACTTAACAAAGATAGTCCTGAAGTAAAAAAAGAACTTATAGAAGTTCTGAAAAAGTATATAAATGCAGGTGCAGATGCTTTTAGAATGGATTTAGGAGATATCTTGCCTAGAGAATTTCTTCTTGAAATAGTTCAAAATATTCAAAGAGAATATCCACATATAGTTTTTATTAATGAAATGTGGGATATTGCGACTGACAGAGGCAATCCAGAAATTTTTGATGGACAGGCAAATTCTTTAATGAATTATCCATTAAGAGATGCTATCATTCGTTGGGTAAGATGGGGAAATTATAAACACTTTTTATACAATATTGAAAGAGTTTATAGTGAATATCCTAAATCGGTGTCAGATATACTGATGAACGTCATTTCAACACATGATACAGTAACATTGATGACAGCTTTAACTGGAGATATAATGAATCCAGACCCATACAGAAAACTTGATGACATTGAAGGTCCTTGGAGATATGCACAATTTGATATATTCGGTTTTAGAAGTTATTCAGCAAGTCATGATCAACTTACTGAAGAGCAAAAGATTGTAGCAAAAAAACGGGAAAAGATAGCTTTACCTATATTATATACATTCCCAGGAAATCCAAGTATGTTTCAGGGAACTGAAAATTGTGTAACAGGATATAAAGATCCATTTTGTAGAAAAAATATGGACTGGGAGCATCCAGATGAGGACATGCAATCATATGTTAAATCCTTAAATCAATATAGAAAAGATAACATAGATATTTTAGGGAATTGTGAACCTAGAACTAGAGCAATTAATGAGGATTTTATGATAGCCGAAATGTACTCTGAAAAGGGAAACATTATTTTACTTACCAACAGAACAGATAAAGTAGTTCCTAATAATAATTTTGGAGAATACAAGGTTGTATTTAGTGAAAATAGTACAAAATATGAAGTTGGAAGTGCTGGAACACTGATATTAAGAAGAGATTTGAACTAAAAAAGAAATATTTTGTTGTACTTTTACACAAAAGGGACAGGCAAGGTGCCTGTCTCTTTTGAATTTGTCGAAAACTTCTAAAAAAACGACAAAACTTCTTAATTTTTACTCTTGGAAAATAATGGAAAAAGAAGTATAATACCAAAAGAAAATAAAATTTTATAACATTTATGCCAAAGTAAATAGAGAAAAGAGAAGATAGTTTATATAGCTAATCAAGGCAAAGAAGGGATGGAGGTAAAAATGGAATCAAAATTTTACGAAGAGGACAAGCTGTTAATATTTAAAATAACAGAAGAAATCGATGATTTTAGTGTTCAAAAGATAAGGAGGAGGGCTGATTATGAAATTGAAAGATATATGCCTAAAAAAGTTATATTTGATTTTAATAGTGTTACATTCATGGATAGCGCAGGGATAGGACTAATTATAGGAAGGTACAAATTTGCTAAAATGTTAGGAGGAACCGTAGAACTTGCAAACTTAACAAATAGTATAAAAAGAATATTTGAAATGAGTGGAATATTAAGATTAATACCAATTACTAATTTAGAGACAATATAAAGAGTTTGGGATACCAGAAAATATGATGCGGACTTTAAAATATTAAAAACAGATAAAATGTTAAAAAGTCCGCTATTATTATAATATAGGAAACAATATGGAACTTTTTAGTTTCGTAATACAAAGTGAAAATAAATTAAATATTTTATTTTAAAACAAAAATCAAAGAGTTTTCTGTATTATCAATAGAAAGGGATGATATTAAAAAATGAAAAGTGAAATTGAAAATGAGATGAAATTAGAATTTATAAGTAAATCTTCTAATGAAGCATTTGCTAGGATAGCAGTTGCAGCATTTGCATCACAGTTAGATCCTACAATTGAAGAACTAGCAGATATAAAGACAGCTGTTTCAGAGGCTGTTACAAATTGCATTATTCATGGATATGATAAAAAACAAGGGATAGTAAAAATATTTGCAAGACTAAAAGAAAAAGAAATAATTTTAGAAATATCAGATAAAGGAAAAGGAATAGAAAATATTGATATAGCAAAAGAGCCATTATATACAACAAAACCGAATTTAGAAAGATCAGGAATGGGGTTTACGATAATGGAAAGCTTTATGGATAAAGTGGAGGTAGAATCAGTAATAGGATTAGGAACAAAAGTAACAATGAGTAAAACTATAAAGCCAAAAATAGATAATGAAGAATCAGATGAGGAATTTGAATTGATTACAAAAGAATAGAGGTATAGTATGTTTGAAAACAGTATTACAGCAATAAAAAAAGCTCAATCTGGTGATAAGTATGAAATGGAAAGAATGATTAGAGATAATAATCGGACTTATATGGAGTATAGTAAAAAGATTTAATGGAAGAGGATATGATTTAGAGGACTTATATCAGATTGGATGTATGGGATTTATAAAAGCGATAAAAAGGTTTGATACAAACTATGATGTAAAATTATCTACATATGCGGTTCCATATATGATAGGAGAAATTAAAAGATATATAAGAGATGATGGACCTATAAAAGTAAGTAGAAGCATCAAAGAATTAGGAATGAAAATAAGAGAATTACAAAAAGAGAACTTAAACAAAAAAGGAAAAGAATTGACAATTGAAGAGTTAGAAAAAGAACTGAAGATTTCAAAGGAAGACATATCATTAGCATTAGAAGCAAACAATACTGTAGAATCAATAGATAATAGTTTTTATAGAGATAATAAAGAAGGAAATAGCATAAATTTAATAGAAAAGATATCAACAAATAAAAATGAAGAAGAACTTATAACAAACAAATTGGCAATAAAGCAATTAATAGAAGGATTAAAAGATAGAGAAAAAGAAATAATATTACTAAGATTTTATAAAGATAAAACACAATCACAAGTAGCAAAAATACTTGGAATAACTCAAGTTCAAGTATCAAGAATAGAAAGAAGAATATTAGAAAATATGAAAATGAAACTAATCTCATAAAAAACATATTCTTAATTATTTAATATTTTATCATTATAATTATAGATTATAAATAATATTAATAAGAATATATATATTAATATTTTCTAATTAAACTTATATATTCTATAAATAGATTTGAGATGGTGAATAGACATTCATGACTTTTGCAAGTCACCACCATAAACGAAAACATGTAGTTTGACATAAGTGATATAATTA
>CALXJV010000004.1 GCA_944388715.1 uncultured Clostridia bacterium | reverse complement strand
AAATATAAATTTAAATTATACATATAATTAGGTTTTAACTGACTAATCATTATATCTAAAAATCTTCTTCTATTTTGAGGACCTCCTTTTAAAATATTAATATCATCTGGTGTAAATATTACTACATTAATAGTTCCTAATAATTCACTTAGTTTTTTTAATTTTATTCCATTTAAATAAATATTTTTTCTTTTAGATAAATCTATTTTTATTTTTCCACATCTATCTGACTTTTCATAAAAAACTTCTATATTTGCATTTTCTTTTCCTAACTGAATCATCTCTATATCTTTTTTTGCTCTAAAAGATTTTCCCATACTGCACAAAAAAATTGCTTCTATTATATTAGTTTTTCCCTGTGCATTTTCACCATAGAAAATATTTAAATTATTATTTAGTTCTATTTCTTGTTTTTCATAATTCCTAAAATTAATTAAATTCACTTTACTTATCCACATATTCTTCTCCATTTGTGTATAACTTTTTTATTGTATAGGAAAAATCGAATTTTATCTTGACCCAATGTAGATTTTTCCGTATACCAAGTTTAGGCATCTTATATTCGTAAATTACTGCGAAACAGTCTTCACATGATTTAGTAGAAATCTTTAATTTTGTTAACACACGCCTTTCTTATAAAATTCACTTTTATATAATTTTTTTCTTTATAATTTATTTTTCTTTTTATTTCTTTTTTTATCTAATTTATTCTATTTTTTTCTTTTTTTTACAATTTTTTTGATATAAAATTATATTAATAAAAATTAAAAACGGCTTATTTTGGATTTTCGCGTTTCATTTTTTTATTATTTTTTTATAAATAATAATTTTTAATATAAAAAATTATATGATAAATTATATTAAAAAATTTTAAAAACGGTTTATTTTGGATTCTCGCGATTTCTTTTTTTATTATTTTTTACAAATTTCTTATTTTTTTTTATTTTATATTATTTTTTTGTTTTAAATTAATTTATTAAATATTTTTAATTTAATTTTTTATTATTTTTTTATTTTAAATTAATTTATTAAATATTTTTAATTTGATTTTTTATTATTTTTTTATTTTAAATTAATTTATTAAATATTTTTAATTTAATTTTTTATTATATATTTTTTTATAGAAAATTATTTTTATTGAAAATTTTTTATAATTATTAAAATTCTATATTTAAATTTTCATTTTTAAATTCTTCCATTTTCTTTTTTTTGCTATTTTTTTCTAATTTATTCTTTTTTTTACTATTTTTTTCATTTATTAAAAATAATTTATCTTTATTTTCTCTTGTTTTCTTTTTTTTACTATTTTATTCTAATTTATTCTTTTTTTTACTATTTTTTTCATTTTTATTTTTATATTTTAAATAAAAAATTCTTTTAACACTTATCCACATTTCATTAATAAATTGTGGATTAATCTCTTTTAAATTTTTTTTACAATCATTAAAATTATATAAAATAAAATTTACTATAATTAAAAAATATTAAAGGTAGATTTATCTCCACCTTTAATCTTCTTTTAATCTTATAGGTAAAATCATATACACATAATCTTTATTTTCAATAGATTTTATTAAACATGGTGATATACTGCTACCAAATTCTATATATACTTCTTCATCATCAATTGCTTTTAAGCTATCTAAAAAGTATTTAGGATTAAATCCTGCTTCTAAATTTTTTCCTTCTGTAGAAACATATAACTCCTCTTTTGCGTCTCCTGTCTGGTTTGTACAAAGAATTGTTACTTTTCCAATATCAACTTGAACTTTTACAGGATATTTTTTCTCCTTTTCTATAGAAGATGATGAAATCAAACTAATTCTTTCAAAACTATCTTGTATACTATTTTTATTTACTTTTATTCTAGTTTCCCAAGTAGTTGGAATAACATTCTTATAATTTAAAAATTCACCATCCAAAATTCTTGATACTATCTTACAATTATCCATTTCAAACAATGCTTGATTCTTAGAAACACCTATTTTTATAGGTTCAAAAGAATCTGTAATTATCTTATTTATTTCAGTTAAAGTTTTTCCTGGTATAACAGCACTAAAATTATTAGTTTGTTTTGTTAAAAATATCTTTCTTAATGCCAATCTAAAACCATCTACAGCTACTAGACTTAGTTGATTATTTTCAATTTCAAATAAACATCCTGTAAATATAGGTCTACTTTCTTCAGTACTAGTTGCAAAAATAGTTCTTCTTATCATATTTTTTAATACATTTTGGTCTATTTCTATAGAATTTTCTATCTCTATTTTTGGTAATTCTGGAAATTCTTCTGGATTCATTGTTGCTAATTTATATAAAGAACCTTCACATTCAATTTCTAGTAAATTATTAGAATTTATAGAAATATTTATCTCTGTATCTGGAAGTTTTCTAATTATTTCACTAAACATTATAGCATTTACTACTGTACTTCCTTGCTCAATTACCTCACATTCCATTACATATTCTATACCAATTTCTAAATCATATGTAGTTAATTTTATTTCATTATCATTTGTTTGAATCAATATTCCTTCTAGTATAGGCATTGTTGTTTTAGAAGCTACACCTTTTACTACGGAATTTAGAGCTTTGATTAATTTGTCTTTGTAACAAACTATTTTCATGACGATTCCTCCTTATATATTAAATAAATATTATTAGTAGTAATAGTATTAGGTACTGTGGAAACTGTGGAAAACTATGTGGATATTTGAAATCCCTAGCAAAATTGATGTGGATAAATTAGTGGAAAACTAAAAAAGTTATCCACATGTTGTTTTATGAATTGTGTAAAAGTTAGTTATCCACATGTTATAAACAAGTTATTAACATTTAGGGTGTGGATATCCTTTCTAGCTATTCCGTAAGAAAAGAAAGAATTTTCTTTTACAAACAAATTTTCCCACAAACACAGTTTTAAAAAAATATTTTCAAAGTACTATTATTATTATTGTTTTCCATTTATTATTATGTTTTTCACACTATCCACAATTAACTTAGTATTATTTTTTTCTTTTACTTCTTTTTCGATTTTCTTACAAGCATGCATTACTGTTGAATGATCTCTTCCTCCAAAGTCTACTCCTATCTGAGGAAAAGACATATTTGCTATTTTTCTACAAAGATACATTGCAATTTGTCTAGGAAATGCTATATCATTAGACCTTTTATTTCCTGCTAAATCATCTTTATTTATACTAAAATATTTTGCAACGGTTTCTTTTATGAAATCACAAGATATTACTTTTTCACTTTCGTATTTGAATTCATTTATTATATTTTCTGCTAATTCTATAGTTATTGGGCTATGAATTAACGAAGCCCTAGCAACTATTTTATTAAAGACACCTTCTAATTCTCTAATATTTGAATCTATTTTATTAGCTATATCTGATAAAATAAAATCATCAATAAGAATATTCTCATCTTGAGCTTTTTTTCTTAAAATTGCTAAACGTGTTTCATAATCTGGACAAGATATATCTGCAAGTAATCCCCATTCAAATCTTGATTTTAGCCTATCTTCTAAGAATTGAATGTCTCTAGGGGGTTTATCACTAGAAATTATAATTTGTTTTCTATCTTCATATAATGAGTTAAATGTATGGAAAAATTCTTCTTGTACACGTTCTTTTCCTGCTATAAATTGGATATCATCTATTAAAAGTACATCGATACTTCTATATTTATTTCTAAATACTTCATTTTTGTTGTCTTTTATAGCATTTATTAGTTGATTTGTGAATTTTTCTGAAGTTACATATAAAACATTTGTAGTATTACTATTTTCTAAAATTCTATTTCCAATTGCGTGCATTAAGTGTGTTTTTCCTAAACCTACACCACCATACAGGAATAAAGGATTATAAGCTTTTCCTGGTTCATTACCTACTGCAAGTGCAGCAGCATGTGCAAATCTGTTGCTGTTTCCAACAACAAAAGTATCAAATGTGTATTTTGGATTAAGTGTTGACCTATTAGTTGTTATATCTGTTGAAGGTGTATTTGAATCATCTGAAATAACTATTTCATCTTCCTGTGGTGTTTCTTTTGAAAGGTCAATAACAGAAAATGTCCAATCTTTGTTAGTAATATATCTTAAAGTGTTAAAGATTAAACTTCTGTATTTATTTTCAATAAAATCCTTTTGATATTCTGAAGTTGTTGTAAAAACGATGTTATCATTTTCAATACTTCTTATGTCTAACGGCAAAATCCAAGTGTCATATGATATTTTTGTTACTTCTGGTTTTAATAGTTCTTTTATTTTTGAAACTAGTTCATCTTTATCTATTGCCATTTCATCATCCCTTCTTTAAAAGTTATCCACAAAGTTATCCACAAGTGTTGATAATTTTGTAACATTTCTGTAAAAAAACAATTAAATAATACGAACAAAAATTTAAGTAATATCAAGAAAAAATTAATATTTTTTATACTTTTCATATAATAACAAACTTATATGAAATAAGTCAATACAATTGTGGAAAAAATTTTTAAAATGTGGAAAACATGTAAAAAAACTGTGGAAAACTCATACTTTTTTACAAAAATATTACAAAAATCTACAAAAAATTCACCCATATTTTTCCAAATACACATTAAAATAGAATTAAATTAATTAAAAAATTAAAGTAAAATATTTTGTGAAATTAAATGTGAGAATTTAGGAAAATTACAATTTTATATATTATTAAAAGAGGAACTCTGTTGAGCTCTAGTAATTTTTTACTTTATAATGTTAGAATTTTTTTAATATGCAATATTATCTGTTTTTTTATGAATAAAAGATTATAACTTATGAATTTTGACATGTATTTGGGTTACAATTCACAGCCTTATATTTATTTCAGAGAATGTATATATATTAATATTGAATAAATTTTGAATGTGATTGGAGTGCTTGTAGAGTTTCTTAATCTAAAAGGAATGAGGAAGCGCGATACAGCGAGAGGCTCGTTCCTTTTAGATTTAGAAACTCTAATGCACGTATTGAGCCGAGAAATTTATGAAATATTAATATATATACATTCTTATTAATAGTACCTTTAAGCTGTGAATTGTAACGTATTTGGTACGGAATTGAAGAAATTACGGAAATTTGCTTGACAAACCAAAGACATTTAATGTATAATCGATATGCTAATTTGATTTAGAGAAAATTTCCAATAAAGGAATTTATATATAAAAACAATAGGAGGTGCAATCAATGAAAAGAACATATCAACCAAAAAACAGACAAGAAAAGAAAGAACATGGATTTATGAAAAGAATGAAAACAAGATCAGGAAGAAATATATTAAAAGCTAGAAGAGCAAAAGGAAGAAAAAAACTAAGTGCTTAATTTAATATATTTTTTAGTATGCAATAATTAAAAGAGAAAGGCCGCAAAAGCGAGCCTTTTTCATACAATAGGAAAGTATCTCTTTTCTATTGTATGAAAGAAGCTTGGCCGAATGGTTGTACACAATTTTACTAACGTAAAATTGGCACAGAACAAATTTATTAAAAGCCAACAAGAAAAGATAAAATTAGTGCAAATTTTAAGGCTTTCCGATTTGTTCTAAGAAATGCAGTAAAGTTTTTTCACATAGACAAATAAAAGAAGTTCCTAAAAACTTTAATATATTAATTTGTCTGCTAAGGAGCTTGAAATAATGAAAAAAACAAAAATGTTAAAGAAAAATTATGAATTTAAAGATGTTTTAAATAGAGGAAAATATTATTCTGGAAAATATATAATAATTTATATAAAAAAAAATAGAAAAAACATCAATCTTTTAGGGATAGCGATAAGTTCCAAATTAGGGAAAGCTGTAAAAAGAAACTATTTAAAAAGACTGATAAGAGAAAATTATAGAAAAATAGAAAACAGTATAAAAACAGGATATAGTATGGTTTTTTTATGGAAAAAAAATCAAGAAATAGATCAAGCTAATTATAAAGATGTGGAAAAAGATATAAAAAAAATTTTTGAAAAAGCAGAAATATTTATAGAAAAAAGTTAAAATAATAATAATTTCATTTCCATATATGCTTTTTATAAAGCGGGAAAGGAATGAAAATTAAATGAAAAAAATATTAATTGCAATAATTAATTTTTATCAAAAACATATATCTTGTTGGTTAGAGCAAAAAAATATAAGATGCAAATATTATCCAACATGTTCAGAATATTCAAAACAAGCAATAGAAAAATATGGGGTAATAAAGGGATGTTTATTATCAATAAAGAGAATATTAAAGTGTAATCCTTTTTCAAAAGGAGGATATGATCCATTAAAGTAAAATAGGAGGAAACGCGCATGTTTCAATTCTTTGCCAACTTATTTGGCTATTTATTAGAGTTTATGTATGGACTTATAAACAATTATGGTCTGGCTATAATATTTTTTACAATTTTTATAAAAATATTATTTATACCTTTTTCAATAAAACAGCAAAAAACAATGAAAAAATCTGCTAAAATGCAAGAAAAAATGAAAATAATACAATTTAAATATAAAAACAATCCTGAAAAAATGAACCAAGAAGTAATGGAATTATATAAAAATGAAAAAATGAGTCCTTTTAGTGGATGTTTTACAGCAATAATTCAAATAGTTCTTTTATTTTCAATATTTTATTTGGTAAGATCTCCATTAACATTTATGCAAAAAATACCAACAGAAAATATAAATAATTATATAAGCCAATTGCAGGAAGGCGGTAAATCCGTAAGCACAGCTTATCCTGAAATAGATATAATAAGAGAATATGAATTCTTGAAAGAAAAAAATCCAGAGGATGAATATATAGAAAAAGCAAATTTACAAATGAACTTTTTAGGATTAGATTTGAGTAAAGTACCACAACAGAATTTAACAGATTTTACAGTATATATAATCCCAGTATTGTATATAATATCTTCTTTTATATCAATAAAATTATCAACATCAATGCAACAAAAAACTCAAAAAGAAGCAGAAAAACAAAGTATGAAAATAGACGGAACAACAGGAAAAGAAATGGTTCCAAAAGAAGAAAACAACGAAATGGACGCAATAATGCAAACAAATAAAATGATGTCATGGTTTATGCCATTAATGTCTTTATCAGTAGCTATAATTGCTCCACTAGGTCTAGCATTATACTGGTTAACAAACAATATATTGATGATAATAGAAAGATTAATTTTAAATAAAGTAATAAAATCTGAGGAGGAATAGCAAGATGGAAAAAACGATTATTTCTGAAGGTAGGACAACAAATGAAGCAATAGAAAAAGGTTTAAAACAATTAAGAGTATCAAAAGATAGAGTCGAAATAAAAGTACTAGAAAATGAAGAAAAAAGAAGCTTTTTTAGCATTTTAGCACCAAGAGTTGTAAAAGTAGAAATGAAATTAAAAGAAGATAAAAAAGAAAAGAAAGAGAAAAAAGAAATAAAACCAAAAAAAGTTATAGAACTAACAAAAGAAGAAAAACAAATTGCAAAAGAAAATATAAAGAAATTCATGGATGAAATATTAGTACAATTACCTGAAAATACAGTATATAATATATCTGAGAGTGAATTAGGAATAAATGTTGAAATAACTAATTCAAATTTAGGATTTTTAATAGGATATAGGGGAGAAACTTTATATGCGATGCAAAATATTTTATCAGCAATAGCAGGAAAAAGCATAGAAAAAAAGGTTAGAGTTATTCTAGATATAGAAGGGTATAAAGAAAAAAGAGAAAAAACATTAGAAGAATTAGCAGAAAAAGTAGCAAAAACAGTAATAAGAACTAGAAAACCAATAAAATTAGAACCAATGCAAGCATATGAAAGAAAAATAATTCATAGTAAATTACAACAAAACGATAAAGTAGAAACAGAAAGCATAGGGGAAGAGCCAAATAGAAGAATTATAATTAAATTAAAAAAATAAATAAAAATTTGAGGTCAAAGATCAAATTTAACGATAATAAAAGTAGTTAATTTGTCTTTGACCTCAAATTTTTTTTATAAAACAATATGGGCCAGGTCGTAAACTGTATAATAATTTCGACAAAATATGACTTATTTTTAACAAAAAACGATTTATAATCTAGTCGTATTATATTCGACAAAAAGAGACTGGTTTTTGAATTAAAATACAATTTATAACCTGGCCTATTTTGTATTGACATAATATGATATAATATTTTAGAGAAATATAAAGAGGTGATTTTTATGAGTACAATTGCGTCAATATCTACGGCTCCACGGAATTGGAGGTATAGGTATTATAAGAATGAGTGGAAAAAATTGTTTTGAAATATTAAATAAAATATTTGTACCAAAAAAACAAGAAAGTATAGAAGATATAAAAGGATATACTATAAAATACGGAAATATTGTAGAAGATAACAAAATTATAGATGAAGTTTTAGTTTCATATTTCAAAGAGCCAAAAAGCTATACCACAGAAAATATGTGTGAAATAAACTCACATGGTGGAAATATTATTATGAAAAAAATACTAGAATTATGCTTAAAAAACGGTGCGGAATTAGCGGAACCAGGAGAATTTACTAAAAGAGCTTTCTTGAATGGAAGGATAGATTTAGCTCAAGCAGAGTCTGTAATTGATGTGATTAATGCTAAAAGTGAAAAGGAAGCAAAAGCAGGAATTAAACAACTAGAGGGGGATTTATCTCATGAAATAGCCTCAATAAAGCAAGAAATCTTAGATGTAATGGTTAATATTGAAGTAGCTATAGATTATCCAGAATATGATGTAGAAGATGTTACAAATAAACAAGTATTAGATATGTTAGAAAGCGTAAAGAAAAAATTAAAAAAATTGGAAAAAAGTTTTGATAGTGGAAAAATAATAAAAGAAGGAATAAAAACAGCGATAATAGGGAAACCAAATGCAGGTAAATCATCTTTATTAAATAGAATTTTAAAAGAAGATAGAGCAATTGTAACAGAATATGAAGGAACAACAAGAGATACCATAGAGGAATTTGTTAATATAAATGGAATACCATTAAAACTAATAGATACTGCGGGAATTAGAAACGCAGAAGATGAAGTTGAAAAAATAGGAATAAATAAATCTAGGGAAATAGCAAAAGATGCAGATTTAATTATAGCTATTTTTGATTCTTCTAAGAAATTATCAAAAGAAGATAAAGAAATTTTAGCTATCATAAAAGGAAAAAAAGCTATAATTATTTTAAATAAAATTGATTTAGAAAGAAAAATACAAAAAGATGATGAAAATTTTAAAGACTTTTCAGAAAATATTATAGAAATATCAGCTTTAAATAATATAGGAATTGATAATTTATATTCCAAAATAACAAAATTATTTGAATTAAATGAAATAAATATTGATAATGATTTAGTAATTACAAATATAAGACATAAAAATTTAATAACTAAAGCTATAGAAAGTATAGAAAAAACAAAAGATATAATAGAAAAAAATATGCCAATTGATATTGTAGCTGTTTATATAAAAGACATTTTGGAAGATTTAGGAAATATTACAGGAGAATTTGTAACAGAAGAAATTATTAATGAAATATTTTCAAAGTTTTGTCTAGGAAAATAATATTGCTAGTTTTTACGAGAATCAAAAATAACGCAAAAAACATATAATAATGATTAATTTTATTTGTAAAAAGTAAAAAACGCTTAAAAACGATTTTGAGACTTGTTTTTTGTTAGTTTAAAATTTAAGTAGAACAAAGATTGTTAAGTTTGTTGAATTAAGAATTGTATTTTTGAAAACATTTCGAGATTTATTTTGGGCATGATGTAATTGGTTGAATAGAAAAGGGAGGAAGATTGAATTGAGACCTGTCCCTTTTGGACAAAAAATGTCCAATTTGACACGTCCCTAATGGACAACCGGAAATAAAATACTAATAGGTAAAAATAAACACGGAGCGAACAGGCAAAGGATAAAACCTAGAAAAGAGCGAACTACAAGAAGTGCAAACATAAAAAATAAGAGTTATGTAAAACAACACAAAATAGCTGTAAGCCTAACTTACATATGCAAAGAGCATACGCCTGTTTACTAAAAGGTAAAAATTAGAAATGAGCAAAAATAAAACATAACTTTTTGTTTCACAGGGAATGAAGGAAGAGCTAATAATTAAAATGTTTAAGTACAAAAAGAAGAATTAAGAAATATTTTAAAATCTTTGTAAATATAGAAATGTAAGGGATTTAAAACGTTTAATATTAATGCAAGGTCCCTTCCCCAAATCACTGATTTTAGGGATTTGGGGACGGTCCTTGAAAGGAAAGGAAGGAAGAAAATGGACTATAATGCAGGAGATTATGATATAGCAGTTGTAGGAGCAGGACATGCAGGATGTGAGGCAGGACTTGCTTGTGCAAGATTAGGAATGAAAACACTAATATTTTCAATTAGTCTAGAAGCTATTGCTAACATGCCATGTAATCCACATATTGGAGGAAGTTCTAAAGGACACTTGGTAAGGGAGATAGATGCTCTAGGGGGAGAAATGGGAAAAAATATAGATAAAACAATGATTCAAATAAAAATGTTGAACACATCAAAAGGACCAGCTGTCCATTCATTAAGAGCACAAGCAGACAGAAAAAAGTATCAGGCTGAAATGAAACATACATTGGAAAAACAAGAAAATCTAGAAGTAAAACAAGGGGAGATAGTAGATATCTTCGTGGAAAATGGGAAAGTTAAGGCAGTCAAAACAGATGTAGGAGCAATATATAATGTTAAAGCAGTAATTTTGGCAACAGGAACATATCTAAAAGGAAAAATATTTATAGGAGAGTTCTCCAAAGAAAGTGGACCTGACGGAGTAGCAAGTGCAAATGAATTATCAGATGTTTTAAAAAAATTAGGGATAAATCTAGTTAGATTTAAAACAGGAACACCAGCTAGAATCAACAGAAGAAGCATAGATTTTAGTAAAATGGAGGTACAAAAAGGAGATCAAGGAATAGAAGCATTCTCATTTGAAAATGAACCAAAAGAATTTGAACAAGTAGATTGTTATTTAACCTATACAAATGAAAAAACACATGAAATAATAAGAAATAATTTGCATAGATCTCCTCTATATGCAGGAAAAATAGAAGGAACAGGACCTAGATATTGTCCATCAATAGAAGATAAAGTAGTTAGATTTAGCGATAAACCAAGGCATCAAGCATTTGTAGAGCCTGTAGGTTTGGATACAGAAGAAATGTATATACAAGGAATGAGTTCATCATTGCCAGAAGATGTACAAATTGCTCTTTATAGAACTATACCAGGGCTAGAACATGCAGAATTTACAAGACCAGCATATGCCATAGAATATGATTGTATAGATCCATCAGAATTAAAGCTATCACTAGAATACAAAGGGATAGAAGGATTGTTTATGGCAGGGCAAATTAATGGTACATCTGGATATGAAGAAGCAGCAGCACAAGGATTAATTGCAGGAATAAATGCAGTACAAAAAATAAAAGGAAAAGAACCATTAATATTGGATAGATCTCAGGCATATATAGGAGTTTTAATAGATGATATTGCAACAAAAGGAACAAATGAACCATATAGAATGATGACCTCTAGAGCAGAGTACAGGCTACTTCTAAGGCAAGACAATGCAGACTTAAGACTAACAGAAATAGGACATGAAGTAGGTCTTATTTCAGATGAAAGATATCAAAAATTTTTAAAGAAAAAAGAAAATATAAAAAAAGAAAAAGAAAGATTAAGCAAATTAGTAGTAAAACCAACAGAAGAAGTAAATAAATTTCTTGTAGAACAGGGAACATCAGCACTATCAACTGGAACAAAAATGTCAGAATTATTAAAAAGACCAGAATTAAGTTATGCTAAATTAGGAAAAATAGACAAAAATAGACCAAAACTTTCTTTACAAGAGCAAGAAGAAGTAGAAATACAAGTAAAATATGAAGGGTATATAAAATTACAAGAGGCACAAGTTGAAAAATTTAAAAAGTTAGAAGAAAAAATATTGCCAGAAGATATAGATTATGAAGAAATAAAAGGAATTAGTTTAGAAGGAAGACAAAAATTGAATAAATTCAAACCACACTCAATAGGCCAGGCATCAAGGATTTCAGGGGTTTCACCAGCAGATGTATCAGTACTTTTAATATATCTACAACAATTAAATAATAAATAAGAAAGGAGAAAAAATTAAAAGATATTATGGATTTAATAGAATTTTCTAATTTAATGAATAAATATGGTAAAGAAATTGAAATAAAGTTTACAGAGGAACAATTAAATAAATTTTATAAATACATGAACATGTTAATCGAATGGAATGAAAAAATAAATTTAACAGCAATAATAGAACCAAAAGAAATTATATTAAAACATTTCATAGATTCATTAGCTATTTTAAAATACACTGAAAACAGCAAAAAATTTCTAGATATAGGAACAGGAGCAGGATTTCCAGGAATACCAATAAAAATAATGAGAAAAGATCTAGAAATAACACTATTAGACTCCTTAAATAAAAGAATAAATTTCTTAAATGAAGTAATAAAAGAATTAAACTTAGAAAAAATAACAGCTATACACTCTAGAATCGAAGATTATGGAAGAAATAAAGAATACAGAGAAAAATATGATATAGTCACAGCAAGAGCTGTAGCAAATTTAAGTACTTTATCAGAATATATGTTGCCAATGGCAAAAATAAATGGGCAAAGTATTTGCATGAAAGGACCAGATATTGAAGAAGAAATAGAAAATGGTAAAAAGGCAGTAAAAATCCTAGGAGGAGAAATCAAAAAAGTAGAAAAACTTGAACTTCCAGAAAGTAAAGATAAAAGGACAATAATACAAATAATAAAAACAAAAAACACACCAAATAAATATCCTAGAAAAGCTGGAAAGCCTTCAAAAGAGCCGATTTGCTAAGGGTTAAAAAAATTAGTGATAAAAAGTCAAAAAAATTATAAATTTTTATTGACTTTTTTTTTATATTTATATATTATTATAGTAGGAAATTTAAAAACTAAAGAGTAAATATTAACTATAAATGGAGGCGAAAATTTTGGGAAAGATTATATCAGTTGCAAACCAAAAAGGGGGAGTAGGAAAAACAACTACAACAGTTAATTTAAGTACAATACTAGCTAAAAAAGGAAAAAAAGTATTGTTAATAGATGCTGACCCTCAAGGAAATGCCACAAGTGGGCTAGGAATAGATAAAGAAGTAGAAAACTCTACATATGACATACTAGTAAATGAAACAGGAATGAAAGAAACTATTCAAAAAACAGTAATAAAAAATCTAAAGCTTTGTCCATCAAATATGAGCTTAGCAGGAGCAGAAGTCGAGTTAGTATCTATGATGTCAAGAGAGCAAAGATTAAAAGAAAAATTAGAAGAAGTAAAAGATGGATTTGACTACATATTTATAGATTGTCCACCATCATTAGGATTAATAACATTAAATGCATTTACAGCATCAGACAGTGTTTTGATACCTGTACAATGCGAATACTTTGCGTTAGAAGGATTAGGACAATTGTTAAATACTGTAAATCTTGTAAAAAAACACTTAAATAAATCAATAATGATAGAAGGAGCATTACTTACAATGTATGACATAAGGACAAACCTATCAAACCAAGTAGTAAAAGAAGTAAAAAAATATTTTAATGACAAAGTATATAAAACAGTAATTCCAAGAAATGTAAGATTAAGTGAAGCACCAAGTTATGGAATGCCAATAACAGAATATGACCCAAGGTCAAAAGGTGCAAAAGCATATGTAAAATTTGCAAAAGAATTCTTAAAAATGAATGAAGAAGAGAAAAAAGCTAAACATATGATATAGGAGGGATTATAAATGGCTAAAATGTCAGGATTAGGAAAAGGATTAGATGCTTTATTTGGACCAGCTCCAGAAGAAGAACAAATGCAAGAAAATGATACATTAAAAAACTTAAAAATAACTGAGGTAGAACCAAATAGAGACCAACCAAGAAAAAACTTCGACCAAGAAGCATTGGAAGAATTAGCAGAATCAATAAAAGAATATGGATTAATACAACCAATAGTTGTAACACAAAAAGATGGATATTATGGAATAGTAGCAGGAGAAAGAAGATGGAGAGCCTCTAAAATAGCAGGATTGACAGAAATACCAGCAATAATAAGAGAAGATAATGAAAGAATAAATTCAGAAATATCATTAATAGAAAACATGCAAAGAGAAGACTTAAACCCTTATGAAAAGGCAGTAGGAGTAAGAACATTAATAGACAATTATGGATTATCACAAGAAGAAGTAGCAAAAAAACTAGGAAAAGGAAGAAGCACAATAGCTAATATTGTAAGAATATTAAACTTAGAACCACGAGTACTAGAAATGGCAAAAGAAGGAAAATTGACAGAAGGACACTGTAAAGCATTGTTAGCAATTACAGACCCAGAAAAACAATATAAAACAGCTGTTCAGATGCTAGAAAGAGGAGCAACAGTAAGACAAGTAGAGAAAAAAGCAAGAGTAAAAGAAACAAAAGAAGAATTAGACAGAAATCATATATTATATAAAAGTATAGAAGACAACTTCCAAAGCTTTTTCGGATCAAAAGTAAGATTAGATGCTGGAAAAAGAAGGGGAAAAATAATAATAGAATATACTTCTAATGATGACTTAGAAAGAATATTGAACCTTATAAAATAATATCCAATTGGGGACGTTTCTTCTTTGGACATTTAATAAGTTACAGATAATTTGCTAGAATAAAGTTTTTATATAATGGTGATAATGTGAATTTATCTTTATATACAAAAGAGAAGAAGTTTAAAAAAATAAGTAAAGGATAAGGTGATTCAATGGATACAATAATAGAATTTTTAAGGACAGACAACTTTTTAATTATAAGTGCTGTTATTCTAATCTTATTAATAATAGGATTACTTATAACAATAATAAAATTTTCTTCAATAAATAAAAAATATAAAGAATTCATGAAAAAACTAGGAGATGGAAAAGATATACAAGAAGATTTAGAAAATTATATGTATAGAGTAGAAAGAGTAGAAAAACAAAATGCAGAAATAAGAGGCATAATTGAAGATATAAACACAAATATGTCTAGCTGTATACAAAAAATAGGAATGGTTAGATATAATGCATTCAAAGATACAGGAAGTGACTTAAGCTTTGCACTTGCATTATTAGATGAAAATGATAATGGTGTTGTATTAAATGGTATCTACTCTAGAGAAATGTCTAATATTTATGCAAAACCAGTAGAAAAAGGAACTTCAAAATACACAATTTCAGAAGAAGAAAAAGAAGCAATACAAAAAGCAGTAGAAAATAAACCAATATATAGGGTTAAAGAAAAATAATTTATAAAAATGAAAAATTAGTATTGACAAAAGTCCATAAAAATGCTAATATAAATACTGTCGCTGGACATTTGTCTTTGATATGGAGAGGTGGTCGAGTTGGTTTATGGCACCAGTCTTGAAAATTGGCGTGCGTTAATAGCGTACCGTGGGTTCGAATCCCACCCTCTCCGCCAAACAAAATATAGAGTTAGATATAATAAAAATATCTAACTTTTAATATATAAATGGAGTAGTACCCAAGTGGTGAAGGGGACTGTTTGCTAAACAGTTAGGTCCCGAAAGGGGCGCGGAGGTTCGAACCCTCTCTACTCCGCCAAAAATAATATAAGGTATTTTTACTTTATATTATTTTTTTTAATTCTAGGAAAAGGTATTTCCTAGAATTAAAAAACAGGATTGCACAGAAAAATTGTTTCACAATTTTTTGCGCAACAAATCTTATACGCTTCTTGCTAGACCTTAAATTAATATAGCAACTGTTAAAAAGTAGAGAAAAGGTCTAGCGAAGCTAGATTTGTTTTTTAAATGAAAAATTATAATATTTCTTGTAAAAATAAATAGGGTTTGTTATAATAAACGTAAATAAAACTAGAGATTTAAGAGGTGTAAATAATGCCAGAAGAATTTAAAAAATATTTTTGGGACACACAATTTGAAAAATTAGATATAAAAAAAAATAAAAGATATATAATATCGAGATTGTATTGCTATGGAAATTTAAAGGCAATAAAATGGGTAAAAAGTGTATATAGTAAAGAGGATATAAAAGAGGTAGCAATAAAAAGTAGAGATTTAAAGCCATTAGTGGCAAACTATTTAAGACAACAATTTAATTTAAAAAAAGAAGAAATGGCATACTATAGAGCAATACAGGGAATGAACTATGAATATTGGAGAGTGAATAATTAATGTATTGGAATATATTTGATAAAGATAGATATGATTTGTTAAAGAAAATATCAGAAGGAGTCAGCATAGATGATTATTATATGATAGGAGGAACAGCGTTATCTCTGCAATTAGGACTAAGAGAGTCTTATGATTTTGATTTTTGTGTAAAAAGTCAATTCAATAATGAAATATTGCTAAGTGAATTAAAAAATATAGGGAACGTAGAAGTTTTACAAAATCAGAAAGGTACATGTGATGTTCTTTTAAATGGTGTGCAAGTTAGCTTTTTCTACTATACTAATAAAGTGATAAAAGATTTTGTAAAAGCAGAAGAAATGCCAAAATTGAAAATTGCAAGTGTTTTAGATATAGCAGTAATGAAAATAGTAGCAATAGGAGGAAGAGGAGCAAAGAAAGATTTCTTTGATTTATACAATATAATAGAAAAATGTAATATTACTATTGATGAATTAGTAGAAGGATTAATACAAAAATGTGGAGATAACGTAAACTATGTAAATATAATTATGGGGTTGAGCTATTTTGAAGATGCGGAGGACGAAATATTGCCTGATACTTTCGTTAACTATGATTGGCAAAAAATAAAAGAATTTTTTATTAAATTTCAATCTGATTTTCAAAAAAAATTAGAAAACTTATTATAATAATGAATAGAAACAGATTTTTATATATCAGAAACTAATTAAAAAAATAGTAAAAATAGTGGAAATTAAACAATTTTCGCTATTTTCTCTTGTCAATAAAAACATTTTAATGTATAATTAAATAGAGGAGCATGTTTAAAAATAAGGATGGTGGTAAAATGAAGAAGAAAAGTAAGATAATGATAATATTAATAATAGCGATTTTAACCATTATTCTTTTGATAAATCAAGTAAATGCAACACAAGTAATAAATCCAGATAGCTATAAACCAGATTCACCAACAGAAGTAACTGGAGCAACCCAATTTTTGAATGCATCTAATAGATTAATAGGAGTAATACAAGTAATTGGTTCATTGATATCTGTTATTGCATTAATATTAATAGGTATAAAATATATAATCGGAAGTGTAGAAGAAAGAGCAGAATATAAAAAGACATTAAAACCATATTTAATAGGAGCAGTAATGGTATTTGCAATAACAAACTTATTAGCTATAATACAAAATATAGTAACATCTTTTAATATTTAAGAAATGGAGGGATTTATATGAAAAAAATAATAATAAATATTTTAAGTATAATTCTTATTCTATTTCTTTTAATAAATATATGTCCTACTAAAACTCAGGCTGCAAATCTAGATGGAATAATGAGCGGAGCAGATGATTTCATTAATAAAGGAAAAAATGGAACAAATGTAATAGATCAAGATCAATTAGGAGAAACTTCAGATTTAATATATAATATTTTGTTAGGTATAAGCATGGTTCTAGCAGTTATTGTAGGAATGATTTTAGGAATAAAATATATGATGTCATCAACAGAAGAAAAAGCGGAAGTAAAAGAAACATTAATACCATATGTTGTTGCATGTGTTATTACATTTGGAGCATTTACTATATGGAAAATTGTAATAAATATAATTCAATAGTAAATGAGGTGAAATATATGAATATGAAAAAAGGAATAATAACTTTAATAATATTTGTTTTAATTGTAATTTTTATAGGAAATACTGTAAATGCATTTTCATTGCCAGAGTTAACTGGAACTAAAACAAAAGCAAAAGAAATAGAAAAAGTAGGAAATGCAGTAATTCAAGTATTAAGTGTTGTAGGTTCAATCCTATCTGTAATTGTAATTGTTGTTTTAGGTATAAAATATATGTTAGGTAGCGTAGAAGAAAAGGCAGAATATAAGAGGACATTGATACCATTTTTAATTGGAGCAATTTTTATATTTGCAGCATCTACTATAGCTGGTATAGTATATCAGGTTGCAATAAAAATATAAAAGTGTTATAATTAAATTAATTGGTTACCTAAAGTACAAATGAATATTAATAAAAGGAGGAAAAGCTATGAAGAAAAAAACTATAAAAATATTATTGGTAATGATGATGTTAATAGTAGCATTTACTGTAACAGTTAGTGCTGCCGAAAACAAAACTTCAGGACAAAATCCTGTTAATTATGTAGGTGGAGGAGCACAAATTGGACAAATAGAAAGCTTAGGTAATAAAATCATACAAATAGTAAGTGTTGTTGGATCAATTGCATCAGTAATAGTATTAGTTATTTTAGGTATAAAATACATGATGGGAAGTGCGGAAGAAAAAGCAGAATACAAGAAAACATTATTGCCATACATAATAGGTGCAGCATTAGTATTCGCAGCATCAAGTATAGCAGGAATAGTGTTCAATTTTGCTACAAGTTTATAATTTATATAAAAAAACAAGTCTTGGTTAAAAAATCAAGACTTATTTTTTTTGAGAATAAGAAATGGAACTACATGAAAATTTTTGTTTTTGAGACATAAAGTGAAAACAAAAATAAAATATTTGTATTGAAAAGAAAAATACAATATATATTACTATGGCAAAAATGATTATGAATTGTAGATATATTAAAATTAAGAAAAAGTTTTACGGATGAAAAGAAACAAGAAGATATAAGTGAAGAAAGAAATTGCAAAAATACATAAAAAACAAGTATACATAAAGAATAAAAATATTACAGGAACATTACACATAAATTACAATCGAATTAAAAATGTATTTTTTTGCAGATAAATATACCTTTTTAGCTAATTTTATGTTATAATTTATTATAGAGAAATTAGATTTTAAGAAGATATCAAAAATAAAAATAAATGAAAATATCTAAAGATAAGTTCGTTTATAGAGATAGGAGTGAGAAAAATGCAAATTTATGAGATACCAAGGAATTATAAAGGAGAAGGTAGGATATTATATATCTTTTCAACAAAAGCATTAATTTACACAATAGTAGGAATGGGAATAGGATTAATTTTTTATTTTATACTCAATGTATTAGGATTACAAATGGCCGGAATTATATGTGATGTAGTCCTTGGTGCGATAGGTTTTTGTATTGGAACATTCAAAATTCCTGATAATAAAAAATTTGATTTTACAACTAAGACCGGTGGAGAAAATATAGATGATGTTTTCAAAAGATGGGTAAAATTTAGACAAAAGAAAAATAGAGTATATGTATGGAAAGAGGTGGAGACAAAAGATGAGTGAAAATCAGATAAGTAGTTTTTTAACAATTGTTTTAATAGCATTATCAGTAATATTATTAACATTATTTGCAGTATTTATTATATTAAGCATGAAAGAAAGAAATAGAAATAAAAAAAGAGAAGAAGAACAGAAATCAGGTTCAGAAAATGAAAATCAAAATGTAAAAAAAGACGTGGAATATACTAAGTTTTCAATATTTGATTTTATGGATTTTGACAAAATAGATGATAACATGATTATAAGAAAAAATGGAAAAAGATACATAATGGTAATCGAATGTCAAGGTGTAAATTACGACTTAATGTCAGGATTAGAAAAAAATAGTGTTGAACAAGGATTTTTACAATTTTTAAATACATTAAGATACCCAATCCAATTATATGTTCAAACAAGAACAGTTAACTTAGGAAGTAGTATTACTAGATATAAACAAAAAGTTAATGAAATAAGAAATGATTATATGAGAAAACAAATGGAATACAACTCAATTGTGAATTCAGAAGCATATTCATTAAGAGAAATAAATAATGCAAAATTTGAATTAGTAAAAGCACAAAACTTATATGAATATGGATTAGACATTATTAATAATACAGAAAGAATGAACCTTAATAAAAACATACTAAAAAAGCATTATTATGTAATTATAGGATATACACCAGAAGAAAACACAAATGTATATGATAAAGAAGAAGTAAAAAGCATGGCTTTTTCTGATTTGTATACTAAGGCACAAGCATTGATAAGTTCATTAGGAGTTTGTAATGTAACAGGAAAAGTACTAAATAGTGAAGAGCTAGCAGAATTATTATATGTTGCATATAATCGTGATGAAGCAGAAGTATATGAATTAGATAAAGCGTTAAGGGCAGGAATAGATGAAATGTATTCAGTTGGAAAAGACGTATTAGACAAGAGAATGCAAGAAATAAATGCAGAAATAGAAGCACAAGCAAATATAAAAGCAAATGATGTAGCCTTAGAAGCAATGGCAAATCAAGAAAAAATAAGAAAAGTAAAACAAAGAGAACAAAGAATGAATGAACTAATAGATGAAATGGCAAAAGATTTATTAGACGAAAATGAACAATTATTAGGCAGTGATATTGTAAAAGATGCAAAAGAGATAATCGACCAAAAGACTAAGGAGACACAAAAGACTAAAAAAGCTCAAAAGGCCCAATAAGGAGGAAATGAAATGTTTGGTAATAAAAAGAAGAAAGAAACAGTTCAAGAAGAAACCGTGAAAAAAGAACAAAATAACTTTTTAAGGAAAAAAACCATAAAAGAAATTATTGCACCAGCAGGAATTGATGCAAGTAATATAGATCATTTAGAAATAATTTCAAATGCAAAAAGATATGCCAGAAGTTTTTTCGTTTCACAATTACCAAGAATGTGTACTTTTCCAGAATTATTTAGGGATTTATACCTTTTCGGAGATATAAATACATCAATATATATAAACCCAATAAAAGAAGAAAGGTCACAAAATGAATTAAATAGAACTATAAACGAACTAGAAACAGAAAGAATTGTGGCAATGGACAAAGGAAATATAAATAGGGAAAGCACAATAACACAAAAAAGATTTGAAGCAGAAAGATTAAGAGACGAAATTGCAGCAGGATTTAACAAACTATATGAAGCATCAGTAGTATCAACACTATTTGCATATAATTTGGAAGATTTAGACAGAGACACCAAAATGTTAATTTCTGAAATGTCAAAAACATTGGTAAATATAAAAACAGCTTGGGGAATGCAAGAAGAAGCATTCCAATCAAACTTACCATTGTTAGATGACAAAATAAAGAAAACACATACATTTGATAGAAATTCAATGGGAACTGTATTTCCTTTTACAACATCAGAAGTTGGACATATCACAGGAGTACCAATAGGATTTAATAAACAAACAGGAACTCCAATATTATTTGACAATTTCCATCCATCACTAACAAACTATAACATGGTTATATTTGCAAAATCTGGTGCCGGAAAATCTGTTACAATGAAAACATTAGTATCAAGATCATCCGTACTTATGGGAATAGAAAGTCTAGCATTAGATGCAGAAGGTGAGTACACAATAGTGGCAGAAAGTCTTGGGGGAATAAATGTTGTAATAAGTCCAAACTCACAAACAATAATCAATTTATTTGATATAGAAGTAGAAAAAGTTAAAGATGAAATAACAGGAAAAGAAAGAGTAGTACTAAATATTGAAAACAAAGTAGAAGATGTTACACAAGCATTACTTACAATGGCAAAAGGAAGTACAAGAAGTACAGAAGTTAATGAGCTTACAAAACAAATAATAGCAGAATCAGTAGCAGAAGAGTATGCAAGCTTAGGGATTACTAATAATCCAAACAGTTTATATAAAACAGCTAATATGGGAATAAGAGGAGATAATCTATTCCAAAAAGAAAAGAAAGACATGCCAACGATAGGAAGTTGGTATAGAAGAATACAAGCAAAAGCAAGAGACAATAAAAACCCAGATTATCAATTCCACTATAGTTACTTATTAAAAGTTATGAGACAATATGTAAGAGAATTTGATGGGCAAATGGCATATTTTGATGGACAATCTACATTTGATTTGTTAGAAGGTGCACCATTTATAAATCTAGACATATCACAACTAGAAGAAAGATTTGCAAGACCACTTGCACAACAAATTTTACTTTCATGGATCTGGGAAAAATTTGTTAAGAAAAATAGTGAAGACAGAAAAAAAGCTACGCAAAAAAGGGTTTTAGTCGATGAGGCATGGATGTTACTTCCATATCCAGAAGCCGTAGACTTTTTGAACAAAATGGCTAGACGTGCAAGAAAAAGAAATGTATCTTTGGCAATTATATCTCAAAGATTCCAAGACTTTTATGAAAAACCAGAAGCACAAGCTGTTTTAACATCATCAGATACAAAGCTATTTTTAGCACAAGATAAATCTGAAATACAATACTTAAAAGAAGTATTTAAATTATCAGAAGGAGAAGCTAACTTCTTAGTAACTTGCCAAAAGGGTGAAGGGCTACTAAAGGTTGGAGCTGATACAGCAATATTAAAAATTGTACCAACGAAAAAAGAATTTGAGTTTGTGGAAACTAACTTGAATAAATTAGCAAGTAGAAATAATAGTTAAAAAGTTGGAGGAAAAAATGAAATTTTTTGAAAATAAAAAAATTTGGAAGAAAATAGTAATAATGCTCCTTTTCATAATGTTTTTCCAATTTGCATTAACAACTACACCAGTAATGGCAGCAGAGGATGATGAAGATGACGGAGATAATAGTTATGGAGGAATATTATTAAGTCCAATAATGTCTTTACTAGTTCGGAATAGGAGATCGGAATAGTTAATATAACACATAAAGTAATTATGGGACAAAGTGATACGCTTATACGTGTAGATATGAGTAATACATTTTTTAATGCAATAAAATCGATTCTAGTAGGTTTAGTTGTAGGAGCAATTGCAATAGTAGCGGTTGCACTTGTGGGAATTGGAATAGGAGCAGCAGCAGCAGCGATAATGACAGCTTTTGGTGGAGCAATAGCTTCAGCAGGTATTACTTTTGGAACTGGAGCGGCAGTTCTTGCTACGGGAGCAGGATTAGTTTCTGGCTTGGTATTCTTTAATAGTCAAGAGTCTAATGACGAAGTATTTCCAATTTATAGTCTCTCACCAGAAGAAATATTTGAAGGAAAGATATTACTTTTTGATGTGGATTTCTTTAATCCAGTAACAGAGATACACGAAAAATTGGATGATGAAGGTAACCTAGAGTATTATTATTATGACGCAGAAGGAAAAGTAAATGATGAAAGTGATGATGTACCAACATCCAAACAAAATACAGCGGCTGATTTACAAGCAGTAATAAGTCAATGGTATTCAGCATTGAGAAATATAGCACTGGTATTATCGATGTCAGTTTTGTTATACATTGGAATAAGAATGTTGTTGTCATCTGTTGCTCAAGATAAAGCAAAATATAAGCAAATGCTTATGGACTGGTTTATAAGTATATGTTTATTATTCTTTATGCATTATATTATGGCTTTTTCTGTATCAATTGTAAATGAACTTACTAATGTATTAGTATATCAACAAGAAACAGATCCTAATAATGCAAAATCATTTTCTACCATAACAGAATTAGATAAAGATGGAAAAATAGAGGAGAAATTAAAAGAAGTAGGAAGGGAAGATGTTATTCAAGATGGGACTAAACCAACTGAAGATGGAGGACAAGAGAATACAAGATATGCTGTATGGCCAACAAATTTAATGGGACAATTAAGAGTAGCTGCACAAAAAAGTTATGGGGATTCATCATACGTTGGATATTCAATATGCTTTTTTGTTTTGACATTATTAACATTATTTTTTATATTTACTTATTTAAAAAGGGTATTATATATGGCTTTTTTAACAATGATAGCACCATTAGTTGCACTAACATATCCAATAGATAAAATAAGTGATGGAGAGGCACAAGCATTTAATAAATGGCTTAAAGAATATATATTTAATTTACTAATTCAACCATTACATTTGATTATATATACAGTATTAGTTTCATCTGCTTTTGAACTAGCAGGAGAAAATGTAATATATTCATTAGTCGCAATAGCATTTTTAATACCAGCAGAAAAACTAATGCGTAGTTTCTTCGGATTTGAAAAAGCGGCTACACCACCGTCATTAGCTGGAGCAGCGGTTGGAGGAAGTATAGTAAATCAAGGATTAAATAAACTATTAGGAAAAGGACCACAGGGCTCTAAAGGAAATTCAGGAAAAAGTGGAAATGATTCAGAAAGTACAAGTAAGCCGTTAAGAATGGGATTTAAAGATAATGGACCTTCTGCTATAGATAATGTATCAAATGAAATGAGAAATAACCAAAGTGGAGCAAATGAACTACCAGAAGGAAGTCGTTTATATAGTCCTGGAGGGGCATCAGTAGCAGATGCACTTCAAACATCAGAGGATCCAGTAAGAAGAGCAGAAAGAGAAGCATTGGAAGAAAGAATTGCGGATGGACAAATGACAGAGGATGAACTTACAGCTGAGCAAAGAGAGCTTTTGGGATTGGGAATTAGAACAACGGATATACCAGAAGAGATAAATGAAACTGGACCTGAAAATCCAAATAGAAATGATACAGGAAGTGAAGGAGCAAATCGCGGAGAGACTGGAAGAGGTGTAAGAAGAATAAAGAATGCCCCAAGAGGTATAGTGGCATTAGGAAAAGGTTTAGGAGCGGCTGGAAAACAAAGTGCTGTACACTATGCGAGAAACTTTAAGAAAGGAATGGATATAAAAGAAGGCCTTAAGAAATCAAGTAAGTTAGTAACTGGTGCGACAATAGGAGCAACAGCAGGAGCAGTAGGATTAGGACTAGGATTAGCAACGGGAGATCCTTCAAACGCAGCAACATATGCTTTAGGAGCAGCCACAGCAGGTGCAACGTTTGGGGCAAGAACTGCAGGAGCAGGTATAGGAGCTTTATCAAGGACTACTTCTGCAAGTAGAGAAGCTTTTAAAAGGGCATATTACGGTGATAGATACGATCAACATAAAGCAGAGAAAAATATGAAAGAATGGAAAAAAGATCCTGAAAATCGAACAGCAATAGAGGAACACTTGGGACAAAAAGAAGCGAAGGAATTATATGAATCTGGTAGAATTAATAATTATTTAAAAAATGATATTTCAGATCCTAAATTAATAGTCGCAATGGAAAAAGCAATGGCAGAAGAACAAGGACAAGGTGGCAATGTAAGCTTCAATGATATGCTTTTGGCTAGTGAAGCAAGAGATGTTTATGGAAATGGAAAGAGCAGATTAGGAGGTAAAGCTAGAGAGGAACTTGGTAAGGACTATGCTTCACAATTTGAAAAAAGAGGAATTTCAGCAGACAAAGCTCAAAAATCAGCTGATAAGATTGCTGATAGAGTTGATGCAATTAATAGAATATATAGCAAGTTATAATTATTATAAAAAAGGAGGGGACTATGTGATTATAAGTAAATAATAAATTTATAATCATATAGTTCTTGTCATAAATAGCAGAATAAAATTCACAGAAGCCTAAATAGCAAAAAATATAAATAAATAAGAATAATTATTCATTTATAGAGATAGGAGAATTCAAATATGAATAGATTTATGAGATGGTATAATCAAAACAGAAAAACATTATGGAAAGTAATAGGAATAATTGTAATAGTTATTGTAGTAATACAATTAATAAATCATTATTATAAAGTAAGAAATGAAAAAGAATTAAATAATAATCAGATACAAAATGCAACTACAAATTCTTCAACAAACAGTAACTATAATAGTGTAAGAGTAGATGATAACAATTCAGTATTATCAGGAGATGAGATGTCAAGTTCTCAAGAGGAACAAATAAAGATAATAGATACATTTGTTGATTATTGTAATAAAGGAGATGTAGAAAGTGCATATCAGCTATTAACAGATGAATGTAAGCAAGAAATGTATCCTCAATTAGACAATTTCATAAATAGTTATTATAATGAAACTTTCGCAAATTCAGAAAAAGATGTATCAGTAGAAAATTGGACAGATAATATTTACAAAGTTCAAATACATGAGAACATGCTAGCTACTGGTAAATATTCAAAAGAAACTACAAAGCAAGATTATATAACAGTAATAGAAACAGAAGATGAACAATACAGACTAAATATAAATGGATATATAGAAAGAGATGAAATAAATAAATCTAAAGAAGATAAACAGATAAAAATGACAGTTAAGTATGCAGACACATATATGGATTATGCAAAATACACAATAGAAGTTACAAATAATTCAAATCAAACAATATTACTAGATGATAGATCAAATGTAGAATCAATGTACATAAGAGATGATAATGGAAATCATTATCCAGCATATACACATGAGATAAATAGTGCAGAGTTAGAGGTAAGCCCTAGGGAAACAAAAGAAATAACAATAAAATACTATAGTAAATATGGATCAAGTAAAGACATAAACAGATTAGTTTTTTCAAAAATGATATTAAATTATGGAGCATATGAAATATTCGAAAATAAGAGTTTATTTAACGATTATGGAGTATTTGAAATTGAAATATAATTATTGAAATTAAAAGGAGAAAGAAATGAATGGTAATTTTCAAGAACAATTAAAACAAATAATGCAAAAATTTAAAAAGACTTCAAAAAGAATGTTGGTATTGTTAGCATTGGTACCATTTGTAATAATAGCAATACTAGGGGCATCTGTTTATCAAATAATGAAACATGATGGTACATTTGATGAAGGAGATTGGGCTAATACGCAATATGCAGCAAGCGAATATGCAAATAGTGCATCAATTGATGAAAATGGTAATATCAATACAACAATGACAGCAGAAGCTTTGTGGCAAAAATTGCTAGATGAAAATAGTAGAGTTACATATTATTTGGATGGACCAGAAGATTTAGCTAAATTAATGAATGCGCAATTAGTTACTCAGTATTTAGATACTAGAAAAAATCCAGATAAAGAAATAAACTGGGATAAAAAAATAGATATTGAATCTACAGAAGTTCAAGGAATTATAAAATTAAAAAGAGCTACAGATGATGGACAAACTAAAACAATGACATATGTAGACCCAGAGACTTTCCAATCATATATAGATAGTTATAATAGTTCAGGAAGTGATAGTGATAGGGAAAAAGCCCTAAGCCATTTTACACTAGACAAGAAAGTTACAGGAACAACAATCGGAGGAGAATTACAAGTAATTAATGGTGTAGAAATGACAGAATTAACAACTAGTGGAAGGGTAACCTTTTATAATGGTGATGGTTCCCCAACAGAAGGTGGACCAGAAGATAGGCATGGCCAGCCATTAGCTGATGGAAAATGTGCATCTAAAGAATTAGCACCAGATTACAGTGTAATATATATTGAGACGCAAGAATCAGGAGACGCATCTTTTGCAAATGGAAAATTCTTTTATGTATGTGATACAGGAGGAGGATTACAAAGTAATCAAATAGATGTTTATGCTAATGTAAGTCAATCTGAAATGAATGCTGCACCATATGGTTCAACAAATAGTGCAAAGATATATTTAGTAGAAGAAGATGTTACTTGGGAAGAATACCAAAGTAAATATTATAACAAAACCGTTGGAGACAGTAGTACAACAAGTGATATTGAATCAGGAATAGGTGACAATATTGAAGATACAGGTAATCAATCTGGAGATAATGAAACACAAGCAGATTCAGAACATTTATTATATTGGCCAACAGATGGAACAAATATAACATCAGATTTTGGAAATAGAGATGCACCTGTAGCTGGAGCCTCAACAAATCATAAAGGTGTAGATATAGGAGTTGGAGTAGGAACAAATGTATATGCTTGTGAAGCTGGAACAGTAATAAATGCTAATAATAGTGATTCCGCAGGAAATTGGATAGAAATAGACCATGGAAATGGATATACAAGTAAATATATGCATAATAGTGAATTAAAAGTATCAGTAGGAGACGTTGTAGAAAAGGGACAATTGATAGCACTATCAGGTAATACTGGAAATTCTAGTGGACCACATTTACATTTCCAAATAGAATATAATGAAGAACCACTAGATCCAATGTCATTTAAATATAATAATGACTTAGGAAATGGTACTAGTGGATTTGGATATAATGAATTTAATGGAGCAAATGCAACAGAAACAACATATGTAGCCAAAGTTGCTACATGGACAGAGACAACAGAAACAGTAGAATCGAACGATCCAAATGTAGAAGAATACTCAAACACTACATATAATATGACAACAACAGAAATAAATTATCAAGAAATGGTACAAGGTTATACAATGCCTTTCGATTATTTATGGGTATTATTAGTAATGACTCAAGATAAGGAATTTGTATTTGATTTAGCAGATTTGGTATATGATAGTGAGATAGAAATAACAGTACATGATAATTTAGATGTGAATACTAAAGAAGATCATTATGAATATACAAGGAGAGATAAAGTACAAACGACACAAGCAAATGTATCTGTAACATATAATGGAACATCATCAGGATTCTCAAAAACAGATGGATTTACACCAAAAGAATATGATACACCTTGTGAAACAACAAAAACAACGATAACAAGAACAAATACATTAGATATATGTTTAACAAAAGCAAATGTATGGATAGTAGATTATGAAAGAAAATATGAATATCAAGGAAATCAACAAGGTGAGCCAAATGCAGGAAATGTATCAAATTTAGCAAATGTTGATTATGGTGATCCAGAGACTATATCAGAAGATAGAAATGGTGATGGAGAAAGCTTTAGGCAGGCTAAGCAAGCAGAATTTGTAAATGCAGGATATGTAGATGTTTCTGCCTCCCTTACAGGAGTATCGTGTAATGTTTGGCATGGTGTATTTGATATAACAGAACAAATAACAACTACAGTAGATACAAAAATGTATACATCAACGCCAGGAGAATTGGAAGAAAAAACAGATAGAGATTCAGATGAAGAGAACTTTGTTACAATATTCTTAAAAGATAGTAGTATGCAGGCAAGACACTATATTTTAGATGCACCACAATGGCTATTTGATATGTTAGAGGGAAATGACAGTACAAAAGAGATGGTAGATTTAACAAAATACTTATTATATAAAGCAACTGGAAAAAGCTTTGGTGTAACAGAATTTGATTTTAGCATATTTTATCCACAAGAATTAGAAGAAGCAGGTTCAGATGATTATATAGTACATACAGAGAAATCTTCACCAGAAATAGTAATAACAGATAAAAGTATATTAAAGAGAGCCTTCCAAGGAGCCAAAGGAGCAGGAACAGAAAATTTAGTACAATATGTAGATTCATTTATTAAATATCAAGAGGAATATAAGGTAAATGCAGTATTTGCTGCTGCAGTGGCAATAAATGAATGTGGAGCAGGAACAAACTGTCAGATTGGAGGAAACAACTGGTACAGTATTAAATCTTCTGATGGTTGGAGAAGTTATGCTACACCAGATGAAGCAATAAAAGATTTCTTTGAATTAATTGCAAATGGTAGTTATTATTTTAAAGATAATAAATTTACAGTAACAGATATAGGAATGGTGTATTGTGAAGATGCAGATAAACCAGGTGGTTGGATAGAAAGTGTAAAAGCATATATGACAAATATGTTTAATGCAGTAGGAATATATCCAGTATCAGAAGAAACAGGAAGCAAAGTAGAAGGATTTATGGCAGCATTAGAGAAATATTCTCAAACTGCACAAAAAGAAAAAAGACAATGGAGATATAGTAATTCAGGACATAGTAGTACATTTGATAAAGCCATTAAAGATAATAATAGAGTGGTAAACTGTGCTATGACAATAGTATGGGCATTAAAAGAGGTAGGTGTTCTTGAAGGAAATCAAAGAATATACATGAATTTAGGTACTCCAAAATATATAAATGTAAGTGAAAGCCAAATAAAGAAATATGCACAAATAATAAATGCAAAAGGAAAGACGGCAAAAGCATTAATAGCCAGTGGAGAATTGAAAAGAGGAGATATTTGTGGCTGGAGTGGAATTGTACATACAAATGTATATGCAGGTAATAAACAATGGTATGATTCAGGACATTGGAAAGAAAATGGAGCAGGAGAAAAAGATTCAAATGGAAATAATAAAGAAACTTTTACAACATTTGGACCAATAAGCCCAAGTTCATTGAATAATAAGTGGAAAGTTAAGACAATAATAAGACTAAATGCAGACACAGGAGGAGATTTTGTAGCAATAGCTAAAAAATGTCATGATTATGTAAGGGAAAACAGATTTAGTTACGGAGGAGGAAATAGCATACCAATAGATGAAAGTGGAGGAAAAACAATAGATTGTAGTAGTTTTGTTAGTTGGGTATGTTATGAATATGGATATAAAGATTTCAAAGGCGGACAACAATCAACAGATACACTTTTAGGAGTAGCAAGAAGTCACGGATGGACAATAAAAGATGGTTCTGAAGCAGTAGCAGGTGATATATTGTTAAGAACAGGACATACAGAAATATATGCAGGTAATGGAAAATCATATAATTGTGGTAGTGATGAATCTATTTTAGCAGAGATAGAAAGTTGTACACCTAGTAGATTTACATATGCTATTACAGTAACACCACCAAAATAAAAAATGAACATAATGACATTAAAACTAAATGTTTATAGGTAACCATTAAAAACCTAAATATAAAAAGCAAGGAATGAACAAATTGAAGTCAAAAAAAATAATAATTATAATTATGATTATCATAGTCATTATAGCCATAATATGTTTTGCAGTAATAAAATTAATGGGAAACCCAGAAGAAAATAATGTAGAATCAGAAGACCATATAGAAACTGCAGAGGCGTTAGGAATAGAAATAAAAGCAGAAAAAGTAAAAGACTATTCAGTATTCAAATCAGTAGAAACATGTATACAAAATCATGTAGACGAAACATTCATCTGTAAAGACATGACAGTCTTTACAGGTGAAACAATGAATAGTTATGGAATAGCAGGAACAATAACAAATCCAGAAACACAAGAAAGTCAAGATGTGTATATGATTTTAAGAGTAGACCTAGTAAATCTAACATTTGAAGTAGAAGAACTAGATAGTAGCGAATACAACAGTGTTGACGAAATAGACATAGAAGCAGAAGACAAAACAATAGAAGACACAGGAGACAACTACTTTGAATTCTTAGACATGTCAGAAGAAGACGAAGCAAGAGGATATTTTGACAACTTCTCTAAATTAGAAATAGAAAATACAGAAGAAGCATATTCAAAATTAGATGAAGAATATAAAAAAATAAGATTTCCAGAATATAGTGACTATCAAGAATATGTAGAAGAATATAGAAACATAATAGAAACAGGAGCATTAACAAAATACTCAGTAAACTATGAAGAAGAATATATAGAATATGTAGTAGTAGATAACTACGAAAATTCATACACAATAAGAGCAACAAGTGTAATGGATTACAAAGTAAAATTGGATAACTATACAATAAAAATAGACACATATGACGAAGATTATAGCAAATTAAGTACAGACCAAAAAGTTCAAGCAAATGCATATATATTCTTACAAATGATAAACACAAAAGACTATGAACATGCATACAATTTGCTAGATGAAACATTTAGAAATACGAACTTTGCAACATTAGACGAATTTAAAGAATATGTAAGAAACAACTTTTTTGCACATAATGTAAACAGTTATAATATATCAATACAAGAAGAAGGAAACACATATGTATACGAAACAACAATAAAAGAAAGTAGTTCAAGTTCAGCACAAGAAAAGAAATTAACAATAATTATGCAACTAAAAGAAGGTTCAGACTTTGTAATGTCATTTAGTTTGGAATAATAGGTGGTGATTTTGGGAGGTTTGTATGATAGAGATAAAGAATGTATCAAAATCCTATATTAGAGGCCAAAAAGTTATTGATAATATTAATTTAGAAATAAAAAATGGAGAAATACTTGGTTTTATAGGTCCAAATGGAGCTGGAAAAACAACAATTATAAAAATGATGACAGGTATTTTAGACATAGATGAAGGAGATATTTTAATTGATGGTAAAAGTATAAAAGAACAGCCATATGAAGCCAAGAAAGAAATAGGATTAATACCAGATAGCCCGGACATGTTTCTAAATTTAAAAGGTATTCAATATTTAAATTTTATGGCAGATATATATAGGGTAAGTGAAGAAGATAGAAAAAAGATAATTAAAGATCTATCAAAAACATTTGAAATAGAAGATGCATTAAATGAAAAAATTGAGAGCTATTCACATGGTATGAGACAAAAAATAGTAATAATAGGAACATTATTACATAGCCCTAAAAATTGGATATTAGATGAACCAATGACAGGACTAGATCCTAAAGCTATTTATGATTTAAAAATAATGATGAGAGAATATGCTAAAAAAGGAAATGTAGTATTTTTCTCAACACATATTCTAGAAGTTGCCGAAAATTTATGTGATAGAGTAGTAATAATAAATAAGGGGAAAATAATATTTATAGGAAAAATTGAAGAATTAAAACAAAAAATGAAAGAAAACAATTCATTAGAAGAATTATTTATGGAGATAATAAGTGATGATTAAAAATATAATATTATTAACAAAAATCTCGGCAAGAAATCTTTTAGAAAATTATGATTTAGTAAAAAAAGGCCAAGATAAATTAAATAGAAAATCAGTTTATTTTTGGTTGATATTAATAGTTATAGTTGCAATAACACTAATAAGTAATAAAATAATAGATGTTTTACAAGATGTAAATCAATTAGAAGTGTTCCCAAGTATTTTAATAGCTTTAGTAACAGTTATAATGTTTATGCAGACAATCATATTAAGTATAAATGTATTGTATTTTTCAAAAGATATAGAATCATTATTACCACTGGCAATAAAACCAGAAGAATTACTAATATCAAAAATAAATACAATATTAACAATATTATATGGTACAGAACTTATATTTACATTTATTCCATTAATATTATATGGAGCATCAGCTGGCATGGGAATAGGATATTATATAAGTGAAATTGTCGTAATACTGTTATTACCACTATTACCAGTTGTAACAATTAGTTTAATATCACTAATAGTAATGAAATTTGTAAAAAGAATAAAAAATAGAAATGCATTTCAAATAATCACAACTCTTTTATTTGTCATTATAATTGTAGTAGTAGAAGTTTTAAGCATAAATTGGATAATGGCTCAGCAAAATGACTATAGTGAAATGGGTGTGAGCCTAAAAAATTTAGCTGATAATATTAATAAAACATTTATAGTAGTAGAACCATTAGTTTCAATTCTGCAACAACAAAATATATGGATAAACCTATTAAAAGTTTTAGGTATATATGCAGTTCTAATATTTCTGTTGATATTGATAGGTAAAAAAATATATTTAAAAAATGTATTAAAATTAACAGCATATAATAAAAGTAAAGTCATAAAAAAAGTGGATTTTGATACACAATGTAAGCCAGAACCAGTGTATAAAGCATATATGAAAAATGAATTCAATACCTTGTTTAAAAATGCAATATTTTTTATGCAAACAATTTTTCCAGTATGTATGACTGTTATTTCACTAATATTTTTGGCAATATATTTTAAAATAGGGATAGTAGATAAAATACAAGAACTATCAGATTTATTAACAGGTTTAAACTTAAACATGGAAGGTGTTTGTATAATATTAGGACTAGCACAAATATTATATTCATTGGTAAGTATATCAATTACATCAATATCAAGAATGGGAAAGAATGCGATTTTTATGAAATTTATACCTGTTAATCTGTATAAACAATTTTTAATAAAAAATATACCACAAGTATTAATTAATATAATATTATTGCTTATAATATTAATATCTGCAAAAATATTTTTCCCATTAATATCTATAGTGGATTTAATATGCATCTTTGTTTTGGGAACTGTTTTAAGCATTTTAAATAGCTATTTGATGTTAATAGTAGATATAAAAAGACCAATATTAAATTGGAAAGCAGAAGTGGAAGTGTTTAAACAAAATGGAAATAAAATATTTCAGTATGTGTGGACTATTGCAGTAGTGGTTATTTTAATGTATATAAGAAAAGCATGTGAGACAGTTAATCTATATATAGGATTTTTGGCCGTATTTATAGTTTTTGCACTAATTTTATTTATAGTTGATAAATATGTAAGAAAAGGAATAAAAAATAATAAATTATTTAAAAATGTGATTTAGGGATTGGAGAGACAGAGAGGGATTGAGGGACGGTCCCCCAAATCCCCGAAAAACGGGAACAAAGGACCGTCCCTCAATCCCTCTCTGTCTCTTCAATCTCTCATTCTCTAAAAAGATTCAAGAAGATATCACATAAATAACGAAAAGCAGAATTATCATTATATAATCCAATAAAATAATTTTTTATAAAAGGAATTTGCCATAGCAAGAATAATACAATAATTACAGCAATAATTGATATAAAACCCTTAACATAATCAGAAAAAGATTTTTTATATTTAATTTTATATCCCCTATTTTTCAAATCTTGTATATATGCATCATGATAAGCTTTTTGTCTAGCCTGATTTATTTGTTGTTCATATTCTAAATTTCTAGTATATCTTTCAGAAGGTGTATCCTGAGGTGTTGTTTGTGAATTATTAACCTGTTGATTATAATATGAATTAGTATTGTCTGAATTTCTACCAGAAAAATTATTCCCATAAAAATTATTTCCGTTGTTGTTGTAAGTTATTTAATTGATCTTTTAATATCTGATTTTGCCTATACATTTCTTCATATTGGTCTTGAGAAATGTTAGAATCTACTAAGTTTTGGTCATATAAAGCCTTTTGTTCTGGGTTTGATAATACTTGATATGCTTCATTAATAATTTTAAATTTTTCTTCAGATTCTTTTTTATGTGCTTCATCTTGTAAATCAGGATGATATTTTTTTGCAAGTGTTTTGTAAGCTTTATCTATTATTTCTGGTGAAGCATTTCTATCAATTTCCAATATTTCATAATAATTTTTATCCATAGTAATTTATCCTTTCACATAGATGATAACATAAAAATAAAAAATTGCCAATAGAAAAATAAGAATTGAAATTAAATAAAAATAGTAACAGTAGTCAAGATTTTTTCATAGATTAAAACAGGTGATAATATGAAATTAGGATTAAGTTTGTCAGGTGGGGGCATAAAAGGTGTAGCACATATAGGAGTAATAAAAGCTCTAGAAGAAGAAGGGATAAAAATAGACAGTATAGCAGGGACTTCATCTGGTAGTATTGTAGCAACATTGTATGCAATGGGGCTTAAAGCTGATGAAATGTACATAATATTTAAAAAATATTGCAAAAAAATAAAATATATTGATTTTTGGAATATTTTAAAACTGATTTATGGACTTATTTTTAAAAGGAAAATCATTATAGATGGTTTAAATAGTGGAAAAGAAATAGAGAAATTAATAAATAAAATAGCAAATGAAAAGCATATAGAAAATATAGCTGATATAAATTTTCCTTTAGTAATTCCAACAGTAGATATGTGTAATGGAAAAGTAGTGTGTTTTTCTTCTTATCAACAAGAGAAAAGAAAGTTATCAAATACAGTATTTTTTAAGAGCATAAATATAGGCAAGGCTGTTAGAGCAAGTTGTAGCTATCCTGTTGTTTTTTCACCATGTGAATTTAATGACACCAAACTGATAGATGGGGGAATTAGGGAAAATACACCTTGGAGGGAGTTAAAGGAAATAGGTACAGATAAAGTCATCAGTGTTGTATTTAAAGAAGAATTTAATAAGAATTGTTGTATGAATATTATTGATGTTGCAGGCAGGTCTATTAGTTTGTTATGTAATGAGTTGGCTAATTATGAATGGGAAGGTACAGAATATTTGTTGGAAATTCATACGAAAAAAATAGGTTTATTAGATATGGATAAAATAGATGAATTGTATGAAATAGGATATAGAAAAGCAAAAAGGGAAATATTCAATATAAAAAAAATAATTGGAAATGAATAATAGCATATTAAAGAAAATATAAAAATATTTATTTATAATTATATAAATATGTTGCATAAAGTAAATATTTATTGTAGAATAAAAACACCTTCATAAAGGAGGTGATTTTATAATGAAGGATTTGATTAAATTATTAAAACTCCTAATACTTCTAGAGATTATACAATACATAAAAAAGGAGAAAAAATAGAGAAAGTTGCAGCTTCCTCTATTTTTGTTGATTTTATATGAAAGATCTGATTAAATTTTCTTCCTATTCATAGTATACAACAATTTAGAAAATATGTCAAATTTAACTGATTAATTTTTTTGAGTTTCTTTAATTTTTTCAGATGTGTTTGATTGTGGTACGCTTTCAGTCTCATTTTCTTTTTCAATTGCATGTTTTCTTGCTTGTTTTGCCTTTAAGTTATCTTTTGCAACAGTCATCAATAACTTAATTCTATTAGCTTGGTTTGTTTCACTAGCTCCTGGATCATAATCTACTGGAGAAATATTGGCAGATGGATATTTTTCTCTAATAGTTTTTATAACCCCTTTACCAACAACATGGTTTGGTAAGCAAGCAAAAGGCTGAACACATATAATATTAGGAATATCATGTTCGATATATTCAATCATTTCAGCTGTCAAAAACCAACCTTCACCTGTTTGATTTCCGATAGATAATACATCTTTTACTTTATCTTCTAAGTGCCAAATATCACAAGGAGGAAGATAACCTTTTTTAGAATTTGCTAAAGCAATTTTCAGATCCTTTTCTAAAATATCTATCAATTTTATAGCTGCTTTCATAATTTTTGAAGAAGTTTTATTAGTATTTAATAAACGATTAAAGGTAATTTTATGAGTAGCCATAAATTTAACAAATCCCATAAAGTCAGGTAAAATAACCTCTGCACCTTCTTTTTCTAATAAATCTGCAACAAAATTATTTCCAAAAGGATGATATTTGATAAGAACTTCTCCCACAATACCAACTTTAGGTTTTTCAACAGATGTATCTAATTCTATTTTTTCAAAATCATTTACAATGTCATAAATACTTTGTTTAAACTCTTTATTTGTTGATTTTTGAAGCAATTTTTTACATTTTTCCATCCATGTATCAAATAATTTTTGAGTTTCACCTTTGTTTTTCTCATAAGCTCTATTTTTTGTTAGCATTTTTTGTAATAAATCACCATATAAAACAGTTTTCAACAAACGTTCAATTAAAGGTACAGTTATTTTAAATCCAGGCATTTTTTCCATACCTACAATATTAAATGAAATAACTGGTATATTCTCAAATCCTGCATCTTTAAGAGCTTTTCTAATGAAACCTATGTAATTAGTTGCTCTACATCCTCCCCCTGTTTGTGACATGATTAAAGCAGTTTTATTTAAATCATATTTACCAGATTGAAGAGCCTCAATCATTTGACCAGTAACTAAGATAGAAGGATAACAAGCATCATTATTAACATATTTTAATCCAGTTTCCACAGTTTTTTGTGTACACTCTCTTAATAGCTCTACTTTGTATCCGCTAGATTGTACAGCAGATTCTAATAATTCAAAATGAATTGGAGCCATTTGAGGTACTAAAATTGTGTAATCCTTTTTCATATCTTTTGTAAAGATTTTTTTATGTTGTTCATAATCTCCTGTACTTCTATTTTCTTTTTTCTCTTTTTCACGTTTATTCATACTAGCAAGTAGTGAACGAATACGAATTCTAACAGCACCTAAGTTATTAACTTCATCTATTTTAATAAGTGTGTACATTTTATCATAACTAGATAAAATTTCTTCTACTTGGTCTGTTGTAACTGCATCAACACCACATCCAAAAGAGTTCAATTGTACTAACTCTAGGGAATCATGTTTTCCAACAAAATCTGCAGATGCATAAAGTCTTGCATGATATACCCATTGGTCAACAACTCTGATTGGTCTTTTTACCTCAGTTTGATTTGAAATACTATCTTCTGTTAATACACATAACCCTAATGATGTAATCAAAGTATCAATACCATGATTGATTTCTGGGTCTACATGATATGGACGACCAGCTAATACAATTCCTTTTAAATTATTTTCTTCTATGTATTTTACAGTTTCAGCACCTTTTCTTCTAATATCCTCTTTACATTTTTGATATTCTTGTTCTGCTTTTTCTGCAGCTTCATTTAGTTCCTCTTTTGTAAAATTATATTGTTTAAATTCATCTAATTCTAAAATTTTTGTAACCAAATTCTTTTTATCAAAAGGTAAAAATGGATTTAAGAATTTTACAGTAGGATCTTTCAATCCTTCCACATTATTCTTCAACACCTCAGAATATGAGATAACAATTGGACAGTTGTAATGGTTATCCGCTTTTTCATATTCCTTTCTAGAATATGGCATACAAGGATAGAATATTGTTTTGATTCCTTGTTCTAATAAACTTTCAATATGTCCATGTGAAAGCTTAGCAGGGTAACATACAGACTCAGAAGGCATTGATTCCATACCTTTTTCATATGTTTTTCTAGTACTTTTTTCAGAAATGATAACTCTAAAACCTAAGTTTGTTAAGAAAGTAAACCAGAAAGGATAATCTTCATACATATTTAAAACTCTAGGGATTCCAATGGTTCCTCTTGTTGCATATTGCTCTTCTAATGGTGTATAATCAAAGATTCTTTCATATTTATATTGTACTAAGTTTGGTAGATTTTTAGATTTTGTAACAACACCTGCACCTTTTTCACAACGGTTACCAGTTACATGAATCTGACCATTACTAAATTTATTAATAGTTAATTTACAATGGTTTTCACAATTATTACAATGTGTATGAGTAATCTTTATTTTCAAATTATCTAATTCATCTGTTTTTAAGATAGTAGATGTATATTCCATATCTAAATTTGCTTCATATTGCTCTTTAGAAAGTAAAGCCATTCCATAAGCACCCATAAGCCCAGAGATATTTGGTCTTACTACATTTTTACCAACAATTAACTCAAAAGCCCTAAGTACAGCATCATTATAGAAAGTACCCCCTTGGACTACAATATGTTTTCCTAAAGTTTCTACATCTCTAACCTTCATAACCTTTTGAATGGCATTTCTAATAACAGAATAAGATAATCCACTAGAAATATCACCAACAGAATATCCTTCTTTTTGAGCTTGTTTGATTTTAGAATTCATAAATACAGTACATCTTGAACCTAAATCAACAGGTGTTCTAGATTTTATTGCTTCTTTTACAAATTCTGAAATTTCTAAGTTTAAGCTTTTGGCAAATGTTTCTATAAAAGAACCACATCCAGAAGAACAAGCTTCATTTAACATGATATTATCAATAGAACCATTTTTAATTCTAATATATTTCATATCTTGCCCACCAATATCAACAATACTGGTTACATCTGGTTCAAAAGTTTTGGCAGCTGTATAGTGAGCAATTGTTTCAATTTCATTTAAATCAACATTTAGGGCTGTTTGAATTAGCTTTTCTCCATAACCTGTAACACCACTATATCTTAAAATTGCTTTTTTAGGTAATTCTTTATATAACTTTCTTAACATATCCATAACACTTTGCAATGGATTTCCTTCATTACTTCCGTATAAAGAATATAATAAATTACCATCTTTATCAATCAAAACTAGCTTTGTTGTTGTAGAACCAGCATCAATTCCTAAGAAACAATCACCTTCATAATCTTTTAAAGGTTTTGAAGGAACAGTTGCTTTATCATGTCTTTCCTTAAAAGCTTTATATTCATCTTCATTTCTAAATAGTGGGTCAAGTGGCTCTGTAGTTGTATCATGAGAATTCTTTAAAGTCTCAATTTTCTTTTCTAACTCATTAGGTGTAATTGATTCAGTATTAAAAGAATCTAAACATGCACCTTTTGCAACTAACAAATGAGCATCATCAGGTACAATAATTTGGTCATCAGTTAAATGCAAAGTCTCAATAAAACGTTTTCTTAACTCTGGAAGATAACTCAATGGACCCCCTAAAAATGCAATATTTCCCCTAATCGGTCTACCACAAGCCAATCCACTAATTGTTTGGTTAACAACGGCTTGGAAAATAGAAGCTGAAATATCTTCTTTGGCAGCACCTTCATTAATTAAAGGTTGGATATCTGTTTTAGCAAAAACACCACAACGCGAAGCAATTGGATAAATAGTTTTGTAACCTTTTGCTAATTCATTTAAACCTGCTGTATCAGTATGTAATAAAGAAGCCATTTGATCTAGAAAAGCACCAGTACCACCAGCACAAGTACCATTCATTCTTTGCTCAATAGAATTATCAAAATAGATAATTTTGGCATCTTCACCCCCTAATTCTATTACAACATCTGTTTTAGGGTAGTATTTTTCAATAACTCTTTTACAAGAAACCACTTCTTGAATAAAATCTACCCCTAAAAACTTAGCAGAAGACATTGCTCCAGAACCTGTTAATGCAACAGTAAAAGATGAAGAAGGGTATTTTAGTAATAACTCTTCTAATACATCACAAACTGTTTTTTTGGTATCTGAGAAATGTCTACGATAATCTGAATATATAGTATTTTTATTATCATTCATTACAACTATTTTAACTGTTGTAGACCCGACATCAAGTCCAACATGTAATAATTCATTCATGACAAAAACTCCTTTTTTGTATATAATTTTATATCCCCATTCACCCTAATTGTATACGGAAAAGCTACTTTTGTCAAATGGAAAAAAATGCAAATGTCCAAGTGGACCGTTTCCATTTGGACATTTGCAAATTTGAATTTTTTTGTAATTTTACTTGATTTTTACTTAGTAATAAAGTATAATGCAAAAACAGATGAGAGAAACAAGATGTGGTGTGTCGTATCCTACTTGAGAGGAGGCGATGCATATGTTATTGGAACAAGTTTACTTATTTTTTATATACATATTATGTTTTGAACTTGCAATAGTAACCGTTGTCGCTGTTGCCTTATTTGTAGCATTAATTGTTGCGGTAAGAAAATTAGACAATGAAAAAAACACATCTCTGTTGGATCGTTAGAGATGTATTTTAAAAAAATTTAATCTCAAGCGACATACCACATTATTGTGGTATCTCATCTTCTTATAAATATTATACTCAAAAAAAATGTGAAAGTCAATGTTTTTGATTTAAGTTTTTAAATGTCCAAGTGGACCGTTTCCATTTGGACATTTTTGTGTTCTAAAAAGGACAAACAGAAAATACAATAGATAATAAATAAGTAAAAAGGAAAGGAAAGATGCTAAATGAATAAAAAAATAATTATCATCTTTACAGTTTTATTAATTATTGTATTAGTAGGGGGATATTTTGCTATAAACTATTTTAAATCACAAGAGGAAGAGACTGTTATAGAAGAATATACACCCGAGTTTTACAGTTAATCTAATTTCAAATGATATATAAACGTTAGAGACACATGAATTTGAGTGTGTCAAATTT
>CALXJV010000003.1 GCA_944388715.1 uncultured Clostridia bacterium | reverse complement strand
ATTGCACACAAATTTTACTAGCGTAAAATTTGGCGCCGAACAATGACGCGGGCTTTGAAATGTTATGAACAGAAAAAATGTTTAAGAAAGCCCGTTATTGTTCTTTTTTATTTTCCAAAGTCTACTTTAATATTTTTTCTTGCTTCAGCACTTTCTGCTTCAAATAAATCACGTGGTGTGAATTTAAATATTCCAGCGATTATGTTAGAAGGGAAAACTTCTAATTTTGTGTTGTACATTGTTACAGTATCATTATAAAATTGTCTTGAAAAAGAAATTTTATTTTCAGTATTTCTAAGTTCTTCTGATAAGTCTGAAAAATTTTGACTTGCTTTTAATTCAGGATAACCTTCAGATACTGCCATAATTGTTTTTAAAGTATCAGATAATTGATTATCTATAGAAGCTTTTTCAGAAACACCTTCTGCATGAGCCCAAGCAGTTCTAAGTTCTGCAATCTTTTCAAATACTTCAGATTCATGTGTCATGTAACCTTTAACAGTCTCAACAAAGTTAGGAATTAGGTCAAATCTTCTTTGTAATTGTACATCAATTTGACTCCAAGCATTGTCAACTTTAATTCTGGCTTGAACTAGACCATTATACATAACGATTACTGCAATAGCTATAACAGCTAAAACTGCCAATATAATCCAAACAACCATTTATTTAATTCCTCCTTAACCTTATTATATACATATAAATAATAACATATTAATAAATTTTATACAATAATAAATAAAAAATTTAATATAAAAAAGTAATATTTTTAAAATTTTTTCATATATTATATTATGAGCAAAAAATGGACAAATATCAATAAATCTAGAAAAATATAATATAAAAACACAAGAAAATAAAAACTATAAACTCTTAGGGAATACAACGTTTGAGCAGGATTTGATGCTAAAATTTGACTTTTTATGAAAAAAATAGTATAATATTATTGTGTTGCCAAAAGGAGGTAATTTAATTTTATGAAAAGAGAAGAACAGGCTTCAATTTCTATAATGAAGATTATCTGTGTAAGCATAATTTTAATATTAATATCAGGAATAAGTGTAATGGCAGTAAACACAGATTTAAAAGACATAAAAATAACTTTGCAAAATGGATATGAAATGTCAACTATGACATCAAAAAGTACAGTATCAGAGATACTAGAAGAAAATAATATCATATTAAATGAAGACCAGAAGACAATACCTGATTTAGACAGTGAAATATCATCAGGAGATACAATAAAAATAACTGATAAATCATATAATGAAGTTCAAATAGCTAAAATATCAGAAGAAGGTATAGAAACTTCATTAAATCAATTATTAGAAAATTATGCACCAATAACAGAGAAAATAGTTGTAGAACAAGTAGCAATACCTTATGAAACAATCACAAAAAATACAACAGGAACATCAACAGAAACAACTAACAAAGTTGTACAAGAAGGAAAAGATGGAATAAAAGAAGTAACATATAAAGTAAAATATCAAAATGATGTAGAAATTGAAAAGTCAGTAATATCAGAGGTTGTTGTACAAGAACCAGTTAACAAAATTATTCAAGTACGAAAAAAATCAACTTCAAGAAGTTCAACACTACCAAGAACATCAAGCTCATCATCTACAGGAGGAACTGTATATAAAATAACAGCATATTGCCCATGTAGCAAATGTTGTGGAAAATCAACAGGAAGAACAGCATCAGGAACAAAAGCAACAGCAGGAAGAACAGTTGCAGCATCTAGTAAATTTGCATTTGGAACAAAATTAAATATTGGTGGACACGTATATACAGTAGAAGATAGAGGTGGAGCAGTAAAGGGAAATAAGATTGATATATTTGTAAACTCACATGCAGAAGCTTTACAATGGGGTGTTAGATATTTAAATGTAAGTGTTGTAAATTAAGTAAACATATAGTATAATGTACTAGGAACTTTATCCTAGTACATTTTTATTGAATAGGAAAAATCAAGTTTTTCCTATTCAATAAAAAACAATATTGCACAGAAAAATTGCTATGCAATTTTTCGCGTCGACAAATCTTTACGCTTCTTTGAGAACTTAAATGTATATAGTTAAATTAGAGAAGTAGAGAAAAGTTCTCTCGAAGCGAGATTTGTCCCGTAGTTGAAAAATAATTTTAGGGATGGAGAAAAAAATCATCACCCAAAGTTTAAATCTTTGGATTGCTTAGAAGGGAATGAAATAAATGAGATTGATATCGTGGAATGTAAATGGAATTCGTGCATGTGTAAATAAAGGATTTACAAATTTTTTTGAAGAAATAAATGCAGATATTTTTTGTATACAAGAAACAAAATGTCAACCAGGTCAAATTGATTTAGAATTTGGAGGATATAAATCATATTGGAATAGTGCAGAAAGAAAAGGATATTCAGGAACAGCAATATTTACTAAAAAAGAGCCAATAAGTGTAAACTATGGCATAGGCATAGAAGAGCATGATAATGAAGGAAGAGTAATCACATTAGAATTTGAAGATTTCTATATGGTAAATATATATACTCCAAATGCAAAAAGAGGATTAGAAAGACTAGATTATAGACAAATATGGGAAGATGAAATAAGAAAATATTTATTAGAACTAAATAAAAAGAAACCAGTTATTATGTGTGGAGATTTAAATGTAGCACATAATGAAATTGATTTGAAAAATCCAAAATCAAATAAAGGAAATGCAGGATTTACAGATGAAGAAAGAGGAAAAATGACAGAACTATTGGATGCAGGATTTACAGATTCATTTAGATATTTGTATCCAGATAAAACTGATAGCTATAGTTGGTGGTCATATATGGGAAAGGCAAGAGAAAAAAATGTAGGCTGGAGAATTGATTATTTTATAGTTTCAAGCAACATTAAAGAAAAAATAAAAGATGCACTTATATATCCAGAAGTAATGGGAAGCGATCATTGTCCAGTAGGATTAGTAATAGAGATATAATAATGGTTCAAAATTATAGTTTATAGTATTGATTTATTTGAAAAGATTTAATAATATTTACTAATATATATTTAAAGTAATATTATAATTTATAGGTTATGAAATTTTATTAATGAGAATCTATATATATTAATATTTCGAAAATTTATTGTTTCAATATGAATAATATATTTATCATATAATTAGGAGGAGTTGGATGAAAGAAATAAAAAATAGTTGGAAAAGGTGGACATACTGGTTTTTACTTGGTTTAGCATTAATAAGTATCTATAAAATATTGGATAATTATCAAAGTGTTATGGGAGTGCTTAATACATTTTTTGGAGTAATAAGTCCATTTTTGATAGGTATATTTATAGCATACTTATTATATATGCCATCAAGAAAATTTGAAGAGTGGTATAGAAAAACAAAAATAAAATTTATAGCAAATAAAGCACGAATATTAAGTGTTATAACAGTATATATCATCATAATATTAGCAATAGCAATACTATTTTCAGTAATAATGCCAATTGTCTGGGAAAGTATAACAGAATTTGTAAGTAGTATACCACATTATTATGAGGATATAATAAATACATATAATAACTTACCAGAAGACTCAATATTAAAAAGTCAAATTGTACAAGAAGAAATACAAAATTTGCAAAATCTAGACATAAAACAATATTTAGATGTAGGACAAATTATAGGATATTTAGTAAACGCAGTAAGTGCGATATTCAGTATTGTAGATATATTTATAGCAATAATAGTATCAATATATATATTAGTGGATAGAAAGAAAATACTAGGTTTTGCCAAAAGGCTTGCAGGTGCGATTTTTAAAGAACGTGTATATAGAAATTTAGATAGATATTTCAACAACTCAAATGAAATTTTCTTCAAATTTATAGCAAGCCAATTTTTAGATGGAATTGTAGTTGGAATATTGGTATCAATAGCAATGACAATTATGGGAGTACAATATGCACCACTATTAGGTTTCTTCATAGGAATATTTAATATGATACCATATGTAGGAGCAATAGTTGCCACAGCTATTTCAGCGATAGTTACATTAATTACAGGAGGACTATCACAAGCAATTTGGATGTTGATTGTTGTTATCATATTACAACAAATAGATGCAAATATTATAAATCCAAGAATTGTAGGAAAATCATTAAAAATAAGTCCATTATTAGTGTTATTTGCAGTAACTTTTGGAGGGGCATATTTTGGAATACTAGGAATGTTCTTAGCTGTACCTGTAATAGCTGTCATAAAGATATTAATTGATGACTATATTAGATATAAAGAATTAAAAAAGGGAAAAGTGGAAGAGACGTAAAAAAGGGGATTAGGTGACGGTCGAAAAAAGGGATTCAAGGGCCGTCCCTCAATCCCTTTTCCACGTCTCTATCCTCTTTGTAGTAAATATTGTATACCGCCATTTGCTATTGCTGTTAAAGTAAGAACTATAATACCTGCTGCAAAAACACCTGCAATTATAGGTGGTATAGCTTTTTTAGGTGGTAAATCTAAAAAGTTTGCAATTAAAGATCCAACCCATGCACCTGTTCCTGGTAATGGAATAGCAACAAAGATAAATAAACCTAAAGCTGCGAAGTTTTGTAATCTTTCACTTTCTTCGATTTTTCTAGTTGCTCTTTCAGATGCCCAATCAATAACTATTTTGAATGGTTTCCATCTACCGAAAAAGTCAAACAATGGTCTTATGTATTTTACAATAAAATATACAGGAATAATATTTCCTATAAAACTACATAAAAAAGATTCTACATAATTTAAGTGAAATGTAAATACTCCGACTGGTATTGCTCCTCTTAATTCTAATATTGGTATCATTCCGACAAATGCTGTTAGTAGATATTTTACTATAATTGGTAATCCTGCCATGTTTCCTCCTCTATTTTTTTTATTAAATTAAAATCTTTATGTATTTTACTATATATTAAAAAAATGGTCAAGTTTTGTTATGAATAATTAATCAAGTCATAAAAAAAATCAAAATAAAAAATATTCAAAAAGTCTTGACTTCCGTAGGTATTTTGTTATATAATAATAGATATTTGAAAAGAGAGTTTAATTTAGCCTAAAAGAAAAATTAAAAAGGTGATTAAAATAGAAAAAAAGAAATTTTAAAGAAATTGAATATTTTACTAGAGCCAGTTGAAAAATGCAAATTTTTTGACAGCTCTTTTGTTGCCTTTTATTAATTAAAACTTTTATAATCAAATATTAAATAATATCTCTCAAAAACAAATTAAGAATTCAAAAAATTTTATTCAAAAGTTAAAACTAAAAGAAGAGGAATTAAATATAAGTTTCCCTAAGTAAATTTAAAATTGTAAAAGCAGACAATTTTAAACCTTAGCAAGAAATTTATTATTTAAGAAGGACTTCTTTTAATAAATAAATTATTAAATATCAACAAAAGTTGATAAATTATTTCTGCTTAATATTTTATTATGAGGTGATTTTCTTGAAACTAAAAGAAGTTAAATACGAGAAAGCTTCTCGTAAAGATTTCGCAAAAGTTGGCGACTACATAGAAATGCCAAATCTTATCAAAGTACAAAGAGATTCATATGACTGGTTTGTAGAAGAAGGATTAGGAGAAGTATTAAAAGACATATCTCCAATAGAAGACTATTCAGGAAACCTAGTACTTGAATTCTTTGATTACTACATGGAAGACAAAACAAAATACACAGTAGAAGAAGCAAAAGAAAGAGACGCAACATACTCAACAAGATTACATGTAAAAGTAAGATTAATCAACAGAGAAACAGGAGAAATCAAAGAACAAGAGATTTACTTAGGAGATTTTCCATTAATGACAGATAGTGGTACATTTGTAATAAATGGAGCAGAAAGAGTTGTTGTCAGTCAGTTAGTTCGTTCACCAGGATGTTATTATGCCGAAGAATTTGACACAAAAACAGGAAAAAGAACATACACATCAACAGTAATGCCACTAAGAGGTGCATGGCTAGAATATGAAACAGATGGAAATGATATATTCTGGGTACGTGTTGATAGAACAAGAAAAGTTCCAGTAACTACATTATTAAGAGCAATAGGAGTAGTTACAGATGACCAAATAAGAGAACTATTTGGAGACGAAGAATTAATAACTGCGACAATAAATAAAGACACAATAAAAGACCAAGACGAAGCTTTAATAGAAATTTACAAAAAATTAAGACCAGGAGAACTACCAACAGCAGATGCTGCTAGAAATCTATTTAACGGATTATTTTTTGATAATAGAAGATATGATCTAGCAAAAGTTGGAAGATACAAATTCAATCAAAAATTAGCTTTAGCTGGCAGAATTAAAGGAAAAGTATCAGCAGATGATATTGTAGATAATGAAACTGGCGAAGTTTTTGTACAAGCTGGAGAAGTTATTACAGAAGAAATCGCAGAAAATATTCAAAATGCAGGAATCAATGTTGTAGATATTGTATTAGGAGAAAGAACAGTAAGAATCATAGGAAACAACACAGTAAATATTCATGCAGTATTACCAAATGTTGATTTAAGCAAATTACATTTTAAAGAATTAGTTAATTATGATGTATTAAAAAATATTATAGACAACACAGAAGAAAAAGAATTAGTAAAAATAATAGAAGAAAGACAAAATGAATTAGTGCCAAAACATATTACAACAGAAGATATGGTAGCTTCTATTAATTATTTATTAAACTTATCACATGGATTAGGAGAACCAGATGATATAGACCATTTATCAAACCGTAGAATTCGTTGTGTTGGAGAATTGTTACAAAATCAATTTAGAATTGGTCTAACAAGACTTGAAAGAGTAGTTCGTGAAAGAATGACAATTCAAGACTTAGATGTAGTTACACCACAAACATTAATAAATACAAAACCAATCACATCAGCTATAAGAGAATTCTTTGGAAGCTCACAATTATCACAATTCATGGATCAAACAAACCCACTTTCAGAATTAACACATAAAAGAAGAATTTCAGCATTAGGACCTGGAGGATTAACAAGAGATAGAGCAGGATTTGAGGTTCGTGATATTCACTATACACATTATGGTAGACTATGTCCAATCGAATCACCAGAAGGACCAAACATTGGATTAATCTCAGCATTATCATCATTTGCACAAATTAATGAATATGGATTTATTGAAACACCATATAGAAAAGTAGATCCAGAAACACATAAATTAACAGATATAGTAGAATATATGAGTGCAGATGTAGAAGATAATTATATTATTGCACAAGCATCAGAACCAATTAATGAAGATGGAAGCTTTGTACATCCAAGAATCAGAGTTAGATATAGAAATGAAGTTATAGAGGTAGATGCAGAAAAGGTACAATATGTAGATGTTTCACCAAAACAATTAGTATCTATTGCAGCAGCTATGATTCCATTCTTAGAGCATGATGATGCAAAAAGAGCATTGATGGGGGCAAACATGCAACGTCAAGCAGTGCCATTAATGATTACAGAAAGTCCAATTGTTGGAACAGGTATTGAATATAGAGCAGCAAAAGATTCAGGAATTTTAGTATTAGCAGAAGATGATGGTGTTATTGAAAAAGTAACAGGAGATGCAATTACAGTTAAATATGATAATGGAAAAAAAGTTGTACATAAATTACGTAAGTTCAAAAGAACAAATGGTGGTACATGTATTAACCAAAAACCAATTGTCAAGAAAGGTGAAAAGGTTAAAAAAGGTGATGCAATTGCAGATGGACCATCAACTAAAAATGGAGAAATGGCATTAGGTAAAAACGTATTAGTAGCTTTCTCAACATGGGAAGGATACAACTACGAGGATGCGATTCTTTTAAATGAAAGATTAGTAAAAGAAGATGTATTTACATCTATTCATATAGAAGAATATGATTGTGAATGTAGAGATACAAAATTAGGTGCAGAAGAAATCACAAGAGATATTCCAAATATAGGTGATGACTCATTAAAAGACCTAGATGAAAACGGAATTATCCGTATTGGTGCAGAAGTAAGACCAGGAGATATCTTAGTTGGAAAAGTTACACCAAAAGGAGAAACAGAATTAACAGCAGAAGAAAGATTGTTAAGAGCTATCTTTGGTGAAAAAGCAAGAGAAGTAAGAGACACATCATTAAGAGTACCTCATGGAGAAGCAGGAACAATTGTAGATGTTAAAATCTTCACAAGAGAAAATTCAGATGAATTAGGACCTGGTGTTAACCAAATTATCAGATGTTATATTGCAACAAAGAGAAAAATATCAGTTGGAGATAAAATGGCAGGACGTCATGGTAACAAAGGTGTTATTTCAAGAGTATTACCAGAAGAAGATATGCCATTTATGCCAGATGGTACACCAATCGACATCTTATTAAACCCTCTTGGAGTTCCATCTCGTATGAACTTAGGTCAAGTACTAGAAGTTCACTTAGGAGGAGCTGCAAAAGCATTAGGATGGCATGTATCTACACCAGTATTTGATGGTGCAACACAAGAAGATGTTGAGGAATTATTAGCAGAGGCTGGAATGAACAAAGATGGTAAAACAACACTATATGATGGTAGAACAGGAGAACCATTTGCAAGTCCAATTACAGTTGGTGTTATGTATATGTTAAAACTACATCACTTAGTAGATGATAAAATCCATGCACGTTCAACAGGACCATACTCATTAGTAACACAACAACCACTAGGAGGAAAAGCACAATTTGGTGGACAACGTTTTGGAGAGATGGAAGTTTGGGCTTTAGAGGCTTATGGGGCTTCATATACATTACAAGAAATGCTAACAGTAAAATCAGATGATGTTGTAGGAAGAGTAAAAACTTATGAAGCAATTGTTAAAGGTGAGAATGTACCAGAACCAGGTGTTCCAGAAAGCTTTAAGGTATTGGTAAAAGAACTTCAATCTTTAGGACTAGATGTAAGATTATATTCAGAAGATAATCAAGAGCTAGAACTTAAAGAAAATATTGAAGATGGTATAGAATATGATCCAGAAAAAGAAAAGAAATATTTGGCAGAAGATGAAATTGTTGCAGATGGAGATTTAGATGATGGATATACAGAGGAAAATACTGAGGATGATGTTTTACTTGAAGATGAGAATGAATCATTAGATGATGGAAATGACGAATTATTTGAGGGGCTAGACGATGAAGATGATGAGATGTTCTTTGGAAGTGATTTGGCAGGGGATAATTTAGATAATGATAATGACATCATGTAGTAAACGAATAAAAAGCAGCATCTTGCACATTTTTGTTTCTTATATAGCCTTCGATGTACAAGGAGTACACCTTCAGTCTATATAATTCAACAAAAATGCACAATATACTACTTTTGCTTCGTTTACAAAGAGAGTAAACAAAATGAATAAGAAAAAAGACGTCGTTAATTTGAAAAAGAAAATCCTCTATTGTTAAAAAAATGAAGAAAGGAGAAAAATCATGCAAAAGGAATTAAGTGATTTTTTGAAAACGGCTTATGAATATGGAAAAGTTAAAGATTTAAGAGATGCATTTGAAGAATATCCAGTTGAGGAAGAATGGCATAGAGGAAAAATTGAGAATGTACTAAAAGAAAATAGTGAATCTTATAATCTTTATGAAATTGGAGATATAGTTTTTGTTAGAGAATATAGTTATCCTGATGGTAAAATTGGAAATAATCATTTTTTTGTAATAATAGATCAAGACAATACTGCTGTTCCGATAGAAAATTTTGGTATGCTTGTATCATCTAATTTGAACAAATTAAAGTTTAACTCTAATAAATTATTGGAAAAAGACGAAACAAATAACTTACATAAAGATAGTTTAGTAAAAACAGATGTTATATATAAAATATCAAATGAACAAATAATTTTCAAAATTGGTATTGTAAGTTATGAAAAAATAGAAGAATACAGGAAGAGTTTTTATGATAGTTTAAAAAGCCAAAATTAAATAGATATAAAAGAATTAAAAAATAAATTAATTGAATAAATTCTAAAAAGGACAGGGGCGACAGGAAGGAATTGCACCAGCGGTGGCTAGACCTCTTCACCTGTTTTAGAATTACCCAAAAAAATTTTATTTAGGGGGAAATAAAGTGGACGAATTAGATATTTTTAATAAATTAAAAATAGGGATTGCATCAGATGAAAAAATAAGAGAGTGGTCAAAAGGTGAAGTAAAAAAGCCAGAGACAATAAACTATAGAACATTAAAGCCAGAAAAAGATGGTCTATTTTGTGAAAGAATATTTGGACCAACAAAAGACTGGGAATGTCATTGTGGTAAATATAAAAGGGTTAGATATAAAGGAATAGTATGTGACAGATGTGGTGTTGAAGTAACAAAATCAAAAGTCAGAAGAGAAAGAATGGGGCATATAGAACTTGCAGCACCAGTAGCACATATATGGTATTTTAAAGGAATACCAAGTAGAATAGCTTTAATGCTAGATATTTCACCACGAAATTTAGAGAAAATAATTTATTTTGCATCATATGTTGTTATTGATAAAGGAACAACAAACCTAGAAAAATGCCAAGTTTTAAATGAAAAAGAATATCATGAAGCAGAAGAAAAATATGGTAGAGGTTCATTTAAAGCAAAAATGGGAGCAGAAGCTTTAAGAGAATTATTAGAGCAAATTGATGTAGATAAATTAGCTTTACAAATAAGAAAAGAATTGGAAAAAGCTAGTGAGCAAAAAAAGAGTAAACTTATAAAAAGATTAGATACAGTAGAAGCATTTAGACTTTCTGGAAACAGACCTGAATGGATGGTTATGAATGTTATTCCTGTAATTCCGCCAGAATTAAGACCAATGGTACAATTAGATGGAGGGAGATTTGCTACATCAGATTTAAATGATTTATACAGAAGAGTTATAAACAGAAATAACAGATTAAAAAGACTATTAGAATTAGGTGCTCCAGAAATTATTGTAAGAAATGAAAAAAGAATGTTACAAGAATCTGTAGATGCCTTAATTGATAATGGAAGAAGAGGAAGACCAGTAACAGGTGCTGGAAACAGACCGCTAAAATCTTTATCAGACTTATTAAAAGGTAAACAAGGTCGTTTCCGTCAAAACTTACTAGGAAAACGTGTTGACTATTCAGGACGTTCAGTTATAGTTGTAGGACCAGAGCTTAAAATTTATCAATGTGGACTTCCAAAAGAAATGGCAGTAGAGTTATTTAAACCATTTGTTATGAGAGAATTAGTAGGAAGAGGAATTGCTCAAAATATAAAAAATGCAAAAAGAATGGTAGAAAGATTAAAACCAGAAGTATGGGGAATATTAGAAGAGGTTATTAAAGACCATCCTGTAATGTTAAACCGTGCACCTACATTACATAGACTAGGTATCCAGAGTTTTGAGCCAGTGCTAGTAGAAGGTAGAGCAATAAAACTTCACCCATTAGTTTGTGAGGCATTCAATGCTGACTTTGACGGTGACCAAATGGCTGTACATTTACCATTATCACCAGAAGCACAAGCAGAATCTAGATATTTAATGCTTTCAACAAACAACCTATTAAAACCACAAGATGGTAAGCCAGTAGCAGTACCAAGACTTGACATGATTTTAGGAAGTTATTATCTAACAATGGTTTTAGACGGAGAAAAAGGAGAAGGAACATATTATAAAGATCCAGAAGAAGCATTAATGGCTTTTGAAAATCATGATGTTGGAATCCATGCTAAAATCTTTGTAAGAGTTTCAAAAGAAATAGATGGAGAAATCAAAACAAAGAAAGTAGAAACAAGTGTTGGAAGAATTATTTTCAACCAAGGAATTCCACAAGATTTAGGATTTATAGATAGAAAAGAAGATCCATTCCAATACGAAATCAGTTTCCCTGTTATGAAAAAATCAATGGGAAATATAATTGAAAGAGTTATCAGAACACATGGATTAACAGAATCAGCAGAAGTAATAGACTATATCAAAGCTTTAGGATTTAAATATTCAACACTTGCTGGTATTACATTCTCAATGAGTGATGTACAAGTACCAGAAGCTAAAAAAGGATTATTACAAGAAGCAGATAGTAAAATTGAAAATATTAGAAAACAATATGCGAGAGGTTTAATCACAGATGACGAACGTTATAATGAAGTTATCAAAGTATGGGAAGATACAACAAACAAAGTTAGTGACGCGATGGAAGATAACTTTGATGAATTAAACCCTATCTACATGATGGTTAAATCTGGAGCCAGAGGTAATATGAGCCAGTTAAGACAAATTGCAGGTATGCGTGGATTAATGGCTAGTACAACAGGTAAGGCAGTAGAAATACCAATCAAATCATCATTTGCAGAAGGACTAGATGCTTTAGAGTATTTCATTTCTGCCCATGGAGCAAGAAAAGGACTTTCAGATACAGCTTTAAGAACAGCTGACTCAGGATATTTAACAAGAAGATTAGTTGATGTATCACAAGATATTATTGTAAGAGAACATGACTGTGGTACTGATGAAGGAATAATTGTATATGATATCAAAGACGGACAACAAGTAATTGAAAAAATGCAAGAAAGATTGCTTGGAAGATTTGTTGTAGAAGATGTATATAATCCAGAGACTAAAGAATTAATTGTAGATACAAATACAATGATTACAGAAAAAATTGCAGATGAAATCGTATCAGCAGGAATTGAAAAATTAAAAGTACGTTCAGTTCTTGGATGTCGTTCAAAACATGGTGTATGTCAAAAATGTTATGGTATGGGATTAGCAAGAAGAGATTTAGTATCAATTGGTGAAGCAATAGGTATAATTGCAGCACAATCAATTGGAGAGCCAGGTACACAGCTTACAATGAGAACAATTCACTCTGGAGGTGTAGCAGGTGTAGCAGATATTACACAAGGTCTTCCAAGGGTTGAAGAGTTATTTGAAGCTAGAAAACCAAAAGGACTTGCAATCATTACAGAAATTGCTGGTAAAGTTAAAATAAAAGAAACAAAGAAAAAGAAAGAAGTTGTAGTTACAGGTAAAGACACTGCAAAATCATACACAATTCCATTTGGTTCAAAAATGAAAGTAAAAGATGGAGATATGGTAGAAGTAGGAGAGCCATTAATTGAAGGATCAATTAATCCATCAGAAATCTTAACATTAAAAGGACCAGAAGGAGTATATGAATACTTAATTTCAGAAGTACAAAAAGTATATAGAAACCAAGGTGTTGATATTAATGACAAACATATCGAAGTTATTGGTAGACAAATGCTTAAAAAAGTTAGAGTTGATGATAACTGTGATACAGATATGTTCCCAGGTTCATTAATTGATATGTATGAATTTGAAGACAAAAATGCTCAAGCAATTGCAGAAGGAAAAAGACCAGCAGTAGGAAAAAGAGTATTACTTGGAATTACAAAAGCAGCACTTGCAACAGATAGTTTCTTATCAGCAGCATCATTCCAAGAAACAACTAGAGTACTTACAGATGCAGCAGTTAAAGGTAAAACAGATGACTTGATGGGATTAAAAGAAAATGTTATCATTGGTAAATTAATTCCAGCAGGTACAGGTATGAAGAAATATCAAGATATTCATATAAATACAGAAAAAGAATTGGAAGAAGTAGCAGATACAAAAAATATGGAATAAAAAAAGAAGTCGCCTTACAATGTCATTAAGTTAAGAACATTGTAGGGCGACCTCTCTTTTTTTCCTATGGATATTTTTTGTAATGCATAATAATGGAATTTTGCATATAGTATAAATGGTCAAATTAATTTTCATTACGAAAAAGTGACGTAAACGTCAAAAATTCGTAATGAAAGAGTGTTATTTATATAGAATTAGAAAAAATGGATATTATTTGGCAATTTTTTTACTAATTTGATGCATATTTTCTGGACTGCTTCCATCTGCATTTTCTACTGGTGTTATTTGAATGTCAGTACCTAGAGAAACCACAGGACGAAGATAATTGTCGCTAACAAGATTATATGAATTACCATCTGTATTGAACATGTTGAAACGAGTAAGCTCAGAATTGCTTATGTAACGCAATCCAAAGTATGCAAAAAATTCATAACAGTCAACCTCACGAGAAGCTAACCAATAGTATGTTTCTGTATTAAATATCATGTCATAGAAATCTTTTTCATCGAAATATCTACTTGGTGTTTCACTCCAACCATAAAATGATTGTGTTACTGTTAGAGACTTTTCTGCTCTGCTTGAATCTTCGGTTGATGGACTACTATATCCATTTTCATTTACATCTAGTCCATCTGTTTTCACTGTTTCTGTATTTATTCCACTTCCATTTTCTTTTGCATATAACTTGGGATAGTAGTTGCTTTCACTTCCATATGTTTCTATTTTTCCATATTTTGAGTACGAGTGTATGGCTGTTATTCCTTCTTTATTCATATTATCTTCGAGATCTTTTAAGTTTAAACTTCTTGCTATTATTCCTAGATTACTATTACTATATAAATTTTTACATATATCATTTATCACATATACTCCATTATTATATCCTCTTGCATTACCAAAAGATACTGTCTGGTTTGTCGGTTTTTCACTTATTAAGTCTATTTCTCCATTTTCGTCTATATTTAATATTCTCCATTTCAGAGTATCTTGTTTTATTGTGCTTGAATTCTTAGTTGAACCTGTAATGCTTTCAGTTAATTTGTCTATAGTGTATCCCTTTATATTTACATCTGGTGTATAGTTTACATAGTCACCTACTTTTAATAAGTTGGTAGTATTTTTATTTAAAGCAATATCATATATTTGATCAATATTATCAACAGATTCTTGATATTCTTCTTTTATTTTGTCTATTTCAGAACTTTGGATTGTGTTTTTATTACTGCTAGTAATGAATAGACTAAATATTACCATTAAAAAAAATAGTATAGCTAATAATACGAACAAAGTTATGGATCCCTTTTCATTTTTTAAAAGTTTATTTTGCATAATAAATTCAATTCCTTTCTTATAAAAGATATCTAGAAAAGCTTAAAAATGCGATATTTCCCCAATTTGTTTTGTATTCATGGCTCAAAACTGCTATTTTGTGCAATGTTTTTTTAATAAATTTTCATAAAAAAGCTTTTTAAAATTTTAATAATTAATACGACTTTACATAACTTAAAGCCTTTGCTTTTAAGAAAATTTAAAATTGATTATCGATTTAATCTTCAAATATTTATTTTTTAAAATCCTTTTAAATCTTGAATTGCAAAGGATAGCATTTTTTTTATTTCTTTAATATATATTATAAATATTTTAATATATCTGTTTTTAAAAAACAATTACTTATATTTCCAATAAATTATTATAGTAAAAATGTGCATACGGATGCTCATTCTTTAAAAAAGTTTTAAGTATATTAAATTTATATTACACTTTTATTACTATTGTTTCAAAAGATAGCAAAAATCCTTAAAACGCTTACGGATAATCACTTTGAGAGATTTTGACTTTTTTAAAACATTGTACAAAATAGCAGTTTCATGATAATGTAAAAAGGAGAATCATTATGCAAAAAAGAATGTTAAAAAATGAAAAAGGTTCAATAACTTTATTTGTATTACTAGCAATTTTATTTTTTGTAATAATAGTATTTGGGCTATTTGTTAGTAGCAGTAATAAAAATGTAATCCAAAATTCTGAACTAGATAAAATAAAAGAAGAATATCAAGAATCAATTAATAATATTAATCAGATATATAATGATACTGTATCAAAAGTTGAAAAACCAGCATCAGGCGAAGGAAATAATTTTGATATGTCTAATGGTGTAATCGAAATAGAATTTTTAGAAGGAACTAGTTACAATATTACACAAACGCCAAATCATCCTGCATTAAAAAGTGGAATGACTGCTATAACATATAATTCTAACGGAACAGTAAATACTGTAAGTAATTCTAATGGAACAGACTGGTATAGTTATGTAGCAGGAAGTGGTACAAGTGATAATAATGCAAGTCGTTGGGCAAATGCAAAAGTAACAGTAAATAATGTAGATAGTTATTTTGTATGGATACCAAGATATGCATATAGAATAATATATTTTGATTCCTCAACTAGCAAAGAACAATATAAAGAAGGAACATTATCTGAAGAAGATGCTATTGCAAAAGGTAAAATTGTAGGTTATAGTGATTCAAGAGGAATTGTAGATACAGAAGGAAGAACTAAACCGGGAGTGTCGGTACAAACAACAGTTCCAATAGGTCGAAAACGTTTTAAGACACATCCTGTATTTGACGGAGATGTAAATTATGGTGGATGGGCAGAAGATGATGGAACACCTGTAAAATTACAAGGGATATGGGTAGCAAAATATGAAGCAAGTTCTGTAGAAGGTAATTCAAATAGTGAAAGTGGTGATAATGTAACAACAAAGCATATAAAGATTCAGCCAGGTGTCCAAAGTTGGCGAAATATATCAATTGAAAATATGTTTATAAATGCTAAAAATTATAATCAAAGTTTAAATAGTCATTTATTGAAAAATAGTGAATGGGGAGCTGTAGCATATTTAACAGAAAGTAAATATGGAAGAAACGGAACTGAAATAGCAACAAATAATAACAATTTATATATAACAGGTTCGTCAGATGGATATACAAATTCTCTTGATACTAGTTATGAGTATAATACTTCAAATGGAAAACTAGCAAGTACTACAGGAAATATATATGGAATTTATGACTTATCAGGAGGGGCATGGGAATATGTATCTGGATATTTAAAAAATGGAAATTATTCATATGCTAATACTACATTTACTAATGGGACTAGTAACGCTTACTCAACAGTATATGAAGCAAAATCTGAAAATGAGGATGAAGTTATACCACCAGAAGAATATACAAAAATTCTAACATTGAAATATGGAGATGCTACCTATGAAACTAGTGGATGGCATAATGATACTGCTAGGTTTGGAGGAAAAAATGTACCTTTTTTTGTTAGGGGAGGAGATTATTCGCATAAATCTCTTAGAGGTGTATTTTTCTTCAGTAGTAACAAAGGAATTTTTTATAATTATAGTAGTTTTCGTATTTGTCTTATTGTAACGTAAGTGCTAATAAAACTAAAGGTATTAAAAGCACTTCACAGGATAAAAAAATATTTCATTTTTTATCCTGTGAGCACATTCTACCTATAAGCTATATATTTCATATTCAATTCTTATCCTGTTCCTGCAGATACACTAGCAATAAATTTATGATTAAGATACTATTATTTAATTAAAAACGTGGCATATAGTGGTATTGTTTTAATTCCATTAGCAAATCCAAAATTCTTAGTACAAAGTCTAATTCCATATTTGGGTTTATATTGTTTCATATACATGTTCAGACTTTTAGATTTTATTGTATCTCCTGCTTTTACTTCAATAGGTATAAGTCCATCATTGTTTTGTACTATAAAATCTACTTCTGCAGTATTATTATTTTTCCAATAATAAATATTTTCAAAATTCATGTTTAACTGTTGAAGTACATAATTTTCGGCTATATCACCTTTGTATATAAATTCTTTATCAAGAATAATATTATCAAAATCTATATTTAATATAGAGTTTAAGATTCCTACATCACTCATGTATAGTTTGAAAACTTCTTCATTTTTAAAAGCTTCTGGCGGAATTTGAGGAGTTTTTAACAAGCATACTCTATTTACTAGTTTACTAGATAATAACCATTGTAGTGCAGTTTCATAATTTTTACTTCTAGCACCACTACGAACTTTACTATATTGAAATTTATTGCTTTTATTTCCTATTTGTGTTGGGATAGAACGATAAATATGCTCTATTCTAACAGTCTCTGTTGCATCTTTAACATATTTTTTCATATCATTTAAATATCCACTAATAATGTTTTTTAATATTTTTTTATTATACTTTAGTATATCTTTATCAACACTTAAGATATTATTTATAGCGGATGGCATCCCACCTACACAAAGATATAGCCTATATAATGATAATAATTCATTGTGCATAATATCTACTATCGGTGTGTTTGTTTTATAATGTTCTTTCAATGTCTCTATAATCTCTTGTCCCATAGTTTCAGTTAGAAATTCTTCAAAATCCATTGGATTCATATTTATCATGTCAACTTTTCCAACAGGAAATGCTTTTACCATTCTTTTTAATTTTACTCCTAACAAACTTCCTGCACAAATTATTTTATATGGTACTTCTGATTCGTTGAAATATTTTAGACTACTTATAATTTCTTCACTTTCTTGTACTTCATCAAAAAAGATAATAGTGTTTTCAAAGTCTATGTCTATATTTTGTTCATTTTTTATAATCATTTTTAACATTTTTATTTTTTCTGTAATAGAAATTTTTTGCTCAAATAGTTCAACAATATTTTCATTATCAAATAGGTTTATATATACATATTTTTCAAATTCACTTTTACAGAATTCTTTAATAATATATGTCTTTCCTACCTGTCTTGCACCGAATTACCATTAAAGGCATTTCTATATTAGTATTTTTCCAATTTAATAAATCTTTATAAATTTTTCTTTTCATAATAAATTACATCCTTCTCTAGGTTTTATTAAAAATTAAAGGAGTTATAAAATTTCGCAATCTATATTTCACTTTTATTTTAAAGGATTTTCTTTTGATTGTCAATATTTTTTTGCATTTTTCATAGATAACTTTGAAAGATTTTTTGCGTTTTTCATAGATAACTTTGAGAATTTTTTTGCATTTTCCATAGATAACATTTATTTTCCTTTCAAATATCTTTTTAAAAGAAATGTCAAAAAATATGGGAAAGTATAAAATTTACCATTAAAGCCTATATTTTTGTATCCTAATTTTATTCCATATTTTATATCTTTGTACTTCTTATTTGTAATTAGATTATTTAGTGAAACTGTAGCACCATCTGTTGCTTTTACTTCTACTGGTATTAAAGAATCTTTATCTCTTATAAAGAAATCCATCTCAATAGTTCCTTTTGCATTTTTATAGAAGTATAGTTTATATCCTTGTTTTACAAGCATATCTCCAACAATATTTTCATAAATTGCACCTTTGTAAGTGTTAAAATTTTTATTATTTCTTAAATCTTCTTGTGATTCTTCATCTAAAGAACCAATTAACAGACCAGTGTCTCTAAAAAATATTCTGAAATTATCTGGGTTATAATTTCCTCCGAGTGGAAGTTCTGGTTGTTCCATACAATAGCAGATATTTATTATTCCCGCATTATTTAGCCAATCTATGGTTCCTACATATTCACGACTTCGAGCACCTTGTTCTACTTTTGAAATCTGAAATTTTTTATTTTCATTTCCTAAAAATGTAGGAATCTTACGATATACATTCAAAATCTTTCCTTGGTCTAATCCATTTGCATATTTAGTTATGTCTTCTTCATAGTCTCTAAGAATTTGTTCTTGCATTTTTAATGTACCACTATAGTTATTGTTTTTTATAAAAGAATTTACAATAGCTGGCATTCCCCCAATTATCATATATTCTTTAAAATTTTCAAACATTACTGAGAGCTCTGTATTTGATAATGGTGTTAAATTTATCATATGTTCATATAATTCTTCAATTTGTTCTTCTTTATAACCTTTTGCCCAAAGAAATTCTTCAAAATCCATTGAGTACATTTCATAATCTTCTTTATTACCTACACTATTTGATTCGATTTCATTATAGTTAATTCCCATAAGAGAGCCCGAACATATAACATCATATCTTCCATCTTGATTGAACGACTTTAATGAAGTGGCACAATTAATACAATCTTGCAATTCATCAAAAAATATTAATGTCTCACCTGGTATAAATTCAAATTTAGGATTTCGTAGTGATATGTTTTTTATAATTGTATCAACTTCAAATCCATCATCAAATATATCTTTATATTGTTTTTGTATTACAAAATTTATTTCAATTACATTTTTATAATTATTTTTAGCAAAGTTTCTAATAGATTCTGTTTTCCCAATTTGTCTAGCACCTTTTATTATCAGAGGCTTTTTATCTGGACTATTTTTCCAGTCTATTAGAAATTTATCTATCTTTCTTTTCAGCAATTCCATAAATAATCACCACCTTATATATATTATATCACAAAAATCCACAAATATTCAATATTTTTTTCACAAAAATCCATGTATTTCGCTATCAAAAATCACAAAAATCTTCATATTTTTACATTGAATATCACAAAATTCCTTATACACTTGTGCTATCTCAAGAAAGTAAATACAAAAAATATTTTAAAACATTGCACAAAATAGCAGTTTTAAGGCATGAATGAAAAAATATTAATGAAATCGGATATTTAAGCACCTTTTTTTCTAATAGTAATTTTTAGCGTGTTTGTGAGTAGTAATAACAAAAATAGAATACAATTATCAGAGCTAGACAAAATAAAGCAAGAATATGACAAAGATGTAAACAGAATAGATGAAATATATAATGAAACCGCATCTAGAGAATTAATACAAGTAGCATTTGACGCAAATGGTGGCACATTTAATATTGCAAAAAATGGCACTGTAGATGTTTCATCAAATATATCAATTACATATAAAGAAGGAATGACGGTAGTATCTAGAAAATATGGATGGAGTAATAGTCCAGAACAAGAGCCATCTTCATGGACAAGTTTTTCAACTGATAATTTAACAGTTAATAATTCAAATCTTGGACAAGGTTCATATTATCTATGGGTGAGAGTTGAAAATGATAAAAATGTAATGAATACGACAATTTCAAATGTATTTCAAGTAAATGAAAATGAAATAGGATTAAGCAAAAATCCAGAAGGCTACACACAAGATAAAGTAACAGTAACTATAGATTATAAAGATACATATGTAACAAATAAAAAGGTGGGATTTGGAGCAACCTTAGAAGAAGCAATGCAAAATGCGGTTGCAAATGATGGAACAACAGTAGAAGTTACAGAAAATGGTTTTGTGTATGTAATAGCAGAAGATGCATATGGCAATGTTTCATCTAATTCTATAGAAGTAAATAATATTGATACAGAAGCACCAATAATAACATTAACACCAAATGGAGGAGAATATGTAGTAAAAGATGGAGAAACAATACAAATATTAATATAAATGGTGGAGAAATTAGTGGATATTATGGAATTATAAAAGGTGGTACAGCTTTAGAAGGAACTGTAACATCAAGACCAGATGGCTATGTAATTAATAGTACAACAGATCAAGCCACTGGATATAACAAACTAGTTCTTAGAAGATAATATTATAAAGAGCATATTGCTTATTAAAGTAATATGCTCTTTCGACATTTTTCATTCATCTCAAATATTGTATCAGTTTTTTTGGCAGTTTCATCTAATGTTTTAACTATTTTTTTTGCAATTCTTTCAATTACTGGAACAGAAACGGCATTTCCTGCTTGCTTATATATTTTTGAATCAGCCATTCCTTCTGGTATTTTATAGTTCTTAGGAAATCCCTGAAACAATAAGCATTCTCTTGGTGTTAGTTTTCTTATTCCATAATTGTCTACAATTAGTGGTACATTATGTCCGTCCTTCTCCCATATTAGCTGTTAACGTTGGGCATAGATTATTTTTATTTTCTCTCACATATACTCTTCTTAATTGATAGACTGTATTTTTATTTTTCATTGTTTCTTTTAAACTTTCATAATATTTGGACTTTTCTGTATAATAATATTTTTCTTCTTTTTTATCTTTTACATCTATTATTTTATGAATATTGTTTTTTAATTTTATCGGCTTAAATTCTTCTTTTATAAATTCATTGTATTCATTTTTTTCCCTAAAACAAACTATATATACTCTTTCTCTATTTTGTGGTATGTTTCCATATTCTGATGTATTGCATATTTGATACCAAACCTTATATTTTAAGCTTTCAAGACTTTTCTTTATTATTTCAAAAGTTTTTCCCTTATCATGTGATACTAGATTTTTGACATTTTCTAAAAATACTATTCTTGGTTTTTTAGCTTTTATAACTCTTAAAACATCAAAAAATAAATTGCCCCTATCATCTTTAAATCCTTTTTGGTATCCTGCTATAGAAAATGCTTGACAAGGAAATCCAGCAGTTAGTATGTCTAAATCTGGAATACTATTTTCGTTGATTTCTTTAATATCACCTTCTACAAGATAATCACTTCCAAAATTTTCCCTATATGTTATACATGCAAATTTATCAATTTCGTTAGCCCATATTAATTTACAACCAGCATTTTTAAAACCTAGACAAATTCCACCAATTCCTGCAAACATACTTCCAACTTTATACATTATTTTTCCCCCATTCTTGTGATATTTTATCATAACTCTTATAAAAAAGCAGCCTCTTTATAAAAAGTTTTTTTATTTCTATCCAGCATACAATAAGAACGTATGTTTGTAAATGTTTTTTTCTAAATTTGTTCTTTTTCTTCAAGATTATCTTTTTTCACAAAATCTATACTATATTCTTCATCATTGTACTTATATAAAATTACCGAATCAATTCCTAATTCTTTTAATCTATCATATTTAAGTAATTCTCCTTCTTTTAGTTTAAGAACTTCTCTCAATAGCCACATTCCTAATGCTTTATTTGGATTACTCATAAGTGATTTTCCGTTATCTTGACATACCTTCATATTTATTACTTTTATTTTTTAAAAAACTCTAATAAATTTTTCATAATTAATTAAATTCCTCCTCTTTCGTTTTCTGGATTATAACACAGAGGGAGTTATGTTAGCAATATAAATGAAAATTTTTTTATACAATAGGAAAGTCATCATTTTCCAAACTTTGAGTGCCTTAAAAATGACTTAAAAACTTGACAAAATAGCTATTTGCAAGTAAAATAAAATAGAATAATTTTAAGGAGAAAAGAACACATGCAAAATACAAATAGAAAGATTTTTGATAAACTAATATCAAAAACAAAAATATATTTAGCAATTATTTTCATATTACTAGTAATTGTGTGCATAGAAAATATCAGTATGATAATACCAGCGATACTAATATTTATGGCAGTAATATCATATTCATATTATGCAAATAACAGAAGAAAAAGTGAAATATCAGAAACATTGCAAGACTTAACTTTATCAGTAGATACAGCAGCAAAAAGCAGTTTAATAAATTCACCATTTCCACTAGTAATATTAGAATCAAATGGAAATATAATTTGGAAAAGTTCAAAATTTATAACCGAATTCAAAGACTTTGACATCAACAATTATATCAACAATTTAATTGTTGATATAAAAGCAGATATAGAGGAAACTGAAAAAGATGAAGCAAAAGAAAAGCAGATATCAAAACATGTAGAAATAAATAACAAAAATTATGAAATTTTAGGAAAATTTGTACATTCAAGAAAATATGACAAAAAGCATAATGATAAATACATGATGATGTTATATTTTATAGATGAAACAGAAATGGTTAAATTAAAAGAAGAATATAAAGACTCAAAATCATGTGTAACTATAATAATGATAGATAATTATGAAGAAACAATACAACAATTGGAAAGTGAAGAAAAGCCACAAATCACAGCAGAAATAGACAAATGCATATTTGAATGGACAGATAAGACAAATGGAGTTTTAATAAAAACAGATAGAGACAAATATGTTTATCTATTTGAACAAAGATATTTTGATATAGTAAAAGAAGATAAATTTAGTATATTAGATAAAGTAAAGGAAATAAAAACAAATGAGAATGTGCAAATAACACTAAGTATTGCAATATCAAATGATGGAGCAACAGACAAAGAAAAATATAAATCAGCACAAGGAGCAATGGAAGTTGTTTTAGGACGTGGGGGAGACCAAGCTGTAATTAGAGAAAATGAGATATACAAATTCTATGGAGGAAGAGCACAAGAAGTAGAAAAAAGAACAAAAGTTAAAGCCAGAGTTGTTGCACATGCTCTAGAGAATCTAATAAAAGATGCAAGTAAAGTCATGATAATGGGACATACTAATCCAGATATAGACTCTATGGGATCAAGTATGGGAATTTATAGATTAGTAAGAAGTCTAGGCAAAAAAGCATATATATTAGATAGCAATGATACTAATACATTGAAAAGCTTTAAAGAATCTTTATCAAAAGAACCAGAATATGAAGATATATTGATAACAAAAGAAGTGGCAGAAGAAAATATAGATAAAGAGACTTTAGTAGTAATTGTAGATACACATAAAAGTACCTATGTAGAAGCACCAGAACTATTAAAAAGGACAGATAAAATAGTTATAATCGATCATCATAGAAGAAGTACAGATTATATAGAAAATGCTACATTAATATTCCAAGAAGTATATGCTTCATCAGCAGCAGAATTAGTAACAGAATTATTACAATATGCAGAAGTAAAAGTAGACTTAAAAACAATAGAAGCAGAAAGTTTATATGCAGGAATAATGATGGATACTAAAAACTTTACATTTAAAACAGGAGTAAGAACATTTGAAGCAGCAGCATATTTACGTAAATGTGGGGTTAATATAATAAGAGTAAAGAAATGGTTCCAAAGCAATTTAGATACATTTAATAAAATTGCAGGAATAGTAAAAAAAGCAGAGATTGTAAATAATACAATAGCAATTGCAGTTTATGAAAAGAAAGACAAAGAAGCAAGTCTAATATGTGCAAAAACAGCAGATGAATTATTAACTATAAGTGATATAACAGCTTCATTTGTTTTAGGAAACACAGGTAATAAAATTTGTATAAGTGGAAGGTCAATAGGAGACATAAATGTACAGGTTATATTGGAAAAGCTAGGCGGTGGTGGACATATCACACTAGCTGGTGCGCAAGTAGAAGGAATGACAATGGAAGAAACAAAACAAGAATTAATTAACAGAATAAATGAATATTTTTCAGAGATAGAAGGCTAAGATGATTTTTTTCTATCCCAAATGCCACTAGGTTAAGATGTTGTAAAGACTGCTACTATGGAGAACATATATAATATAAAATCATTCACAATTTTGTATTATATATCCCCTATAGTAGCAGTTTTTACAACACCTTAACTTAGTGACATTTGAAACAGAGGAAAAATCATCATTTTTGAAGTAAGTGATAAGAATAACTTGAAAAAATATTCAAATTAGTATACAATATAGAACACATAAAGAATGAGATTATAAAGGAGGAGTCAAAATGAAAGTAATATTAAAAGCAGATATAAAAGGGGTAGGAAAAAAAGATGAAGTTGTAAATGCATCAGATGGATATGCAAGAAACTTTTTATTTCCTAAAAATTTAGCTGTAGAAGCAAACAATGAAAATATGAGTAAATTAAAAGCTAAACAAGATTCAGCTAAATATCAAAAAGGGGTAGAAAAAGAAAAAGCAATTGAAGTAGCAGATAAACTATCAAAAATCTTATTAAAAATAGAAGTAAAAGCAGGAGAAAATGGAAAAATATTTGGAGGAGTATCTGCAAAAGAAATAGCACAAGAACTATCAAAAGAGTATAAAATAGAGGTTGATAAAAAGAAAATTGACTTAAAAGAAACTATAAAGACACTTGGTGTTCACATTGTTGATATAAAATTATTTGAAGGTGTGGTAGGAAATCTAAAAATAGATGTGATTTCAAAGTAATTATTAAGGAATTAATCTATAATATTTAGTTTACAAATGAGCAGAAAATTATATAACGAAAAAATCTATAAAAGCATATTAATAATGGAGGAAATGAAATGGAATTAGGAAAAGTACCACCACATGACATAGAAGCAGAACAAGCAGTTTTAGGAAGTATGTTAACAGATAAAGATGCTGTAATTTCTGCCATAGAGGTTTTAAAAGAAGAAGACTTTTACAGAACAGATAATAGAGCAATATATGAGGCAATTCTAAACTTATATAATAGAGCTGAGCCAATAGATATAATAACAGTGAAAGCAGAACTAGAATCAATAGGGAAATTTGAACAGGTCGGAGGACTAACATATTTAGCGAGTTTACCAGATAAAGTACCAACAACAGCAAATGCAATGAAATATATAAAAATTGTAGAAGAAAAATCCACTTTAAGAAATTTGATAAAAACAGCTAATGAAATAATTGAATTAGGATATGACCCAACAGAAGATGTTGAAGATATAATGGAAAGTGCAGAAAAAAAGATATTTAATATTATGCAAAATAAAGATAAAAAAGGATATGCACCAATTCAAGATATACTTGTAGAAAGTTTTAACCAGTTAGAAGAACTATATAATAGAAAACAACATATTACAGGTGTTCCTTCAGGATTTATTGAACTAGATTATAAAACAGCTGGATTTCATGGATCAGATCTAGTTTTAATTGCTGCAAGACCTGCTATGGGTAAATCAGCATTTGCCTTAAATATAGCAACAAATGCAGCAGTTCGTGCAAATGTACCAGTGGTAATTTTTAGTTTAGAGATGTCCAAAGAGCAAATGGTAAACAGAATCTTATGTAGTGAAGCAATGGTAGATAGTAATAAAGTAAGAACAGGAAAACTTGAAGAAGATGATTGGACAAAACTTGCAGGAAGTATAGGACCATTATCAGATTCAGAAATATATATAGATGATACTCCTGGAATATCAGTATCAGAAATTAGAGCTAAATGTAGAAAACTAAAACTAGAAAAAAATATAGGAATGGTATTAATAGATTATTTACAGCTAGTACAAGGAAGTAATAAGAGAAATGGAAGTAGGGAACAAGAAATTTCAGAAATAAGTAGATCTTTGAAAATATTAGCAAAAGAACTAAATGTTCCAGTAATAGCACTATCACAATTGTCAAGAGCGGTAGAACAAAGACCAGACCATAGACCTATGTTATCAGACCTAAGAGAATCAGGAGCAATAGAGCAAGATGCAGATATTGTAATGTTTTTATATAGAGATGATTATTACAATAAAGAAAGTGAGAAGAAAGACATAGCAGAAGTAATAATAGCAAAACATAGAGGGGGTTCGTTAGGAACGGTAGAATTATTATGGTTAGGAAGCTATACGAAATTTGTTAATTGGGAAAAGAGATTTGATTAACAGAGATTGAGGAGAGATTGAAAAGGGAATTGAGGGACGGTCCTTAAATCCCTGTTTTTGGAATTATATTATATAATTTAAGAATGTTTTTAAAAAAGGGAATTAAGGACCGTCCCTCAATCCCTTTTTTCCAATTCCCTCCCAACCTTCTTCAATTTTTGTTGAAAAGGAGTTAGTATGAGAAAAAACTTAGAAGATGATTGTTATAATAAAGTAACAAAAACTATAAAAAAATACAATCTAATAAAAAATGGTGATAAGATTGTTATAGGAGTTTCTGGAGGACCAGATTCTATTTGTTTACTAGATATTTTAAAAAAAATAAAAAATCCAACATTTGATATTATTGTTGCTCATATAAACCATATGATAAGAGAAGAAGCAGATGAAGATGAAAACTTTGTAAAAGAATATTGCAATAAAAATAATATACAATTTTATTCTAAAAGTATAGATGTGCAAAAAATAGCCAATAATAATAAAATCAGCACAGAGGAAGCAGGAAGAAATGCAAGATATGAATTTTTTGATGAAATATTGAAAAAAACAAGTGGAAATAAAATAGCAATTGCACATAATAAAAATGATAAGATAGAAACAATAATCATGAATGAGCTACGCGGGTGCGGTCTTTCAGGTTTAAAGGGAATAGAACCAATAAGAGGTAAATATATAAGACCACTTATAGAATGTGAAAGACACGATATAGAAAGATATTGTAATGACAACAAATTAAACCCAAGAATAGATAAAACAAATTTTGAGAATATTTATACAAGAAATAAAATCAGAAATACAGTTATTCCCTATATAAAAAAGGAATTTAATCCTAATATAATAGAGACAATGGATAGGTTATCTATACTTGTAACAGAACAAGAAGAATATATACAAAATCAAGTAAATAAAACTTATAAAGAACTTTTATTAGAAGAACATTTAGAAAATGCTAGCAAAGTAGTCAATAAGCCAAAAGATTATATAGTCTTAGATTTAAAAAAGTTCAATAATCAAGAAAAAGTAATAAAATCTAATATAATTATATATACTATAACAAGACTTTTTAACACAGCAAAAGGTATTGAAAGAATACATATAGAGGATATTATTAAACTATGTGGTAATAATATAGGTAATAAATTTCTTACACCAAATAAAAATTTAAAAGTTTTAGTAAAAAACGGTAAAATAAAATTTTCCAAGGAATACAAGTATCCGTAAAGGTTTAGAAAACCAAGAAATTTTGTAATAAAAAAGAAATAAAAAAACTCTTGAAAAAGCAAAAACAATATGATAGTCTCTAGAAGACAACGAAATGTCATGAAAGTAAATGACTAAAAAAGCCATTTAAATAATAGAGCCCAAATAAAATGGTAAGAGTTAAGTTTTATAATATGACTATTTTTGTATTCATAGATAAAACTAATTTATGTATTTGAAATAAAAGACATTTAGTTGTAAAAATATAAAAATACATCAAAAGTTTCAAGGAGGAGGAATTATTTTGAAAAACGGGATAAAAACATTAGCAATGTGGCTAATAATAATAGTAATATTTTTAGTAGTATTATCATCAATTGTAGAAAATAGTAATTCGAAGTTAAAATATTCAGAATTAATTACAAATATTAATAGTAACAATGTAAAAGCTATTGTTATTAATGCTGATGGAAAAACAGCAGAGGTAGAGCTAAAAGATGATAGTATCAGAAAAGAAACGAGTATACCAGACATGGGAAGTTTCATGACATATATAGAAGAGTTTTTAAACAATGGAAACTTTACAATAGAAGAAAAAGCAGAATCTATATTCATGACATTACTTCCATTAGTTACACCATTTGCAATACTAATAATATTTATGCTTTTCTGGTTTTTAACAATTGGGGGAACTAGTAGTGGAAGCCCTGGAAGTAAAACGATGTCATTTGGAAAAAGTAAAGCGAGAATGATGACACCAGCAGAAAAGAATAGAATAACATTTGAGGATGTTGCAGGTGTAGATGAAGAAAAAGAAGAATTAGAAGAAATAGTACAATTCTTAAAAAACCCAAAGAAATTTACAGACATGGGAGCAAGAATACCAAAAGGAGTATTATTAGTAGGTCAACCAGGAACAGGAAAAACACTTTTAGCAAAAGCAGTAGCAGGAGAAGCAGGAGTACCATTCTTTATAATAAGTGGATCAGACTTTGTAGAAATGTTTGTTGGTGTAGGAGCATCAAGAGTAAGAGACTTATTTGACCAAGCTAAGAAAAATGCACCATGTATCATATTTATAGATGAAATTGATGCAGTAGGACGTCAAAGAGGAGCTGGACTTGGTGGAGGACATGATGAAAGAGAACAAACATTAAACCAATTACTAGTTGAAATGGACGGATTTGCAGAAAATGAAGGTGTAATTGTACTAGCTGCCACAAACAGACCAGATGTATTAGATAAAGCATTGTTAAGAGCAGGAAGATTTGACAGACAAATAGTAGTAGGACTACCAGATGTAAAAGCAAGAGAGCAAATACTAGAAGTACATTCAAGAAAGAAAAGATTATCTGATGATGTAGACCTAAAAGTAATAGCAAAAAATACATCAGGATTTGCAGGAGCAGACTTAGAAAATGTGTTAAATGAAGCAGCACTATTAGCAGCAAGAAGAAACATGAATGAAATTGGAATGAAAGAAATAGAAGATGCAATGGTAAAAGTAACTATGGGACCAGAAAAGAAAACAAGAGTAAGAAGTGAAAAAGAAAATAGACTAGTTGCATATCATGAAGCAGGCCATGCAGTAGTTAGTCATTATTTAGAAACACAAGACCCAGTACATCAAATATCAATAGTACCTAGAGGTATGGCTGGAGGATATACAATGTATAGACCAACAGAAGATAAAAACTTTATGTCAAAAACAGAAATGGAAGAAAACATAGTATCACTTCTAGGAGGAAGAGTAGCAGAAGCACTTATTTTAAATGACATATCTACAGGAGCAAGTAATGATATAGAAAGAGCAACCAAAATTGCTAGAAGTATGGTAACAAAATATGGAATGAGTGATAAAATAGGAGCTTTAATGCTAGGAGCAAGCCAAGAAGAAGTATTCCTAGGAAGAGATTTTGGACATACAAAAGAATATTCTGAAGAAACAGCAGCAGTTATTGACGAAGAAACAAAGAAAATAGTTGATATAGGATATAATAGAGCAAAACAAATATTATCTGATAATGTTGACAAATTGCATAAAGTTGCAGGAATCTTACTAGAAAAAGAAAAAATAGAAGCAGATGAATTTGAAGCAATATTTGGAGAAAATGCTTAAGATATATTTTGTAATAAATAGGTGAGTCGGAAAAATATCATTTTAAGATTCTTTGAAATCAATAACATAATTAATGATTATAATAATATAAAAAGAACATTGTGGGAATTAAGGACGGCCTTAAATTCCCTCTTTTGCTAAAAATATAGTTAAAAGAGGATGTATATAAATTAATAAGAAAATTCTACAATGCTTTAGTGAGGGTAGATTATGAAAAAATATTATGAAATATTAGAAGTAAATGAAAAAGCATCACAAGAAATAATAGAAAAAGCCTATAAAACATTAGTAAAAAAATATCATCCTGATTTATATTCTACAGTACAGAAAAAAGAAGCAGAATTGAAATTGAAAGATATAAATGAGGCATATAATATATTATCAGATAGTTTTTTAAGACATCAATATGACTTAGAATTGGAAAAAGAAAAACTGAATAGGGCAAACAACAATTACAATTATTATAATAATGGAACAACATATAATGATAATATAAGAAATGCAAATAATGCGAATACTAATACAAATAGTGTAAATAATAGCTATAACAATGTTGAAGACAATAAAAATGGTAAAAAAAATATAATAAATCAATTTTTTAATAAAAATAAGAATATGAATTACCAAAATAATATTCAAAATCAAGAAAATAATTTTAATGCAGGAAGAAAGAAGAATAATGTAGGAACTATATTTGGTATTGTAGAACTAATGAAGGATTTAAAAAATAATAGACCACCAAAAAGGGAAAAGAGAAAACTTAATGAAACAGACTTTTTAGCTATAGGGCTAACAATAGTTGCATTAGTTATTATAGGGGTTATATTATGGTTTATACCTTTTACAAATGGATGGATGAGACAACTACTATTTGAAAATCCAATATTTAATTTTCTTGGGGGACTATTTACTTAGTTTTGCCTAAAAAAACAGAAGAACATATTTTATTATTTTTGTATTTTTTTATTGACAGTATAATATTTTATTGATAGAATGCAATTGTAAAAAGTTTTATAAGATATCTAAATTTAAAGGCTTTAGATATGTAAATAAAATTCTTTGATTTTTAGTTTCTAACTATTACATACTTGTAGTAATACTATGAATATTCAAAGTTAGAGGAAATTTATAAATAAAAAGGATCATTTGCAAAATATATAAATTTCAGCAAATGTCTTAAAAAATAGGAGGTGAAACTATGGCAAAAATTGAGAATGTAGATTATGAAAGAATTCCTGGACAAGCATCACAAATGAGAGCGGAAGGACAAGCGTTAAATAAGGAGTTAAAATCAGCATATGAAAGTATTAATCTTATGCGTGATTTTTGGTATGGTCAAAGATATAATTCATTAGTTAATGAATTTAATAAAATTATTCCAGATATCAATGAATTATTGACATTGGTTGTATCTGAGTTCCCATATGCTTTAGAAATAATTGCTAACAATTATTCACAAGCTGATAAAGGAGCTAATGTAACAAGCCCACAGAATACAGCACCTAATAAAATTGAGGGAATACTATTGTCTACTGGGATTGGTTTGAGATTTATAAGTGCACAAGTTGAAATGACACAAACACAAGTTGAAAAGAATTTTGATAATGCAAAAGAAAAAATGAACGAAATTGAGTCCATTTATAATCAGATACAATGGGAAAGTGAAGCTTCACAAGCATTCAAAGCAAAATTCACTAAATTAAAAGGTCAAATTATAAGTTCATTTGAAAATATAAAGTCTCAATTCGCAAAACTTATGACACAAGCACAACAAGATATCCAAGCGGCAGAAACTTCAAATACAGTTATGTAACTGGAAAAGAAAAAAATATAAATGTTTTTGAAATAACTGCTTAAATGGCAGTTATTTGAAAAGCATTTATAAAAAGAGATTGCAGAGGAACAAAAGATAAATTAAAAAATATTGAAAATAGTTGATGATCTTATTATGTAGATAGGAGGGAACAAAATGGCGGGAAAAACTGAATTGAATAATAAATGTAATGAATTAAGAACGCAGATTGATGATTATAAGGGAAAAATATCCACAATAAATAATGCACTGTTAGCAACAAAAAGCAAGAAAAGTCAGTTAATTATTGCTAGAGGAGATTTGCAAGCAGCAAGAACATGGATACAAACTTCTATAGAGAATTTTAGAGAAAATTATAATGGAAGTGAAACAGCAGAAAATAAACTCAAAAAAATGAAAAAGTTAAAAAATGATATGAAGTTAGAATTTAATTCGTTAGACGAAGTATGGATTGAGAAAATAAATACTGTTATAAAAGAATTAAATGACTTGAAAACTAAGTACCAGACTCAATTGGAAAATTATAAAAGTCAATTAGCAGAAACAGAACTTCAGTTAGCAAAATTAAATAATTCATAATAGAGGTGAAAATATGGGAGTACATATAAATACAGATAATTTATTAAATACAGTTATTCCTTATCTAAAACAATGTAAACAAAAATTAAAGGATTGTAAAACTAATTTGCAAAGTGCAGAAAAAGTACAAATTATATTACCAGGTATAGAAGGAGCAACTGAAATACAAAATTCATTAGATCGTATAAGTACTGGTGTAAGAGAGATATTAGAATATTTAGAATCAAACATTGATGAGATTAAAGAATTGACAGGATGGATAAAAAACAAAGTCGATGCCTTTGATAATGCCGAATCTAATGCAAAAGATGTTAGTAGTTCAATAGCTGGAAGTACGTCTGTAGCCGGAATAAGCGGAAGTGCAAGTTCAGGAACTAGTAAAGCAAGTGCTGGCTCAAGTTCTGGTAGTTCAAGCATGGGTTCTGCTTCAAAATCTGGAAATAGTAATACAGCCAAAGTAAAATCAAAAGTCGGAAAAGTGAAAGAGGCAAAACAAGTTTCAAGTAAAGTTGGAAAAGTAAAAGAAGGTATAGGGAATAATATAACAGATCCAGAGGAGATGCATAAAGTAATTCCAGATGAGCCTGTAACATCAGCTGGAATAATTGGAGATGCAATTAGTATAAATAAAGAGTCAGAAGAGACGATTTCAGATGTACAAACAGTTATAGAAATGATATATGGAAAAGATGCACAACTTACAGATGAAGAAAAAGAAACAGTGGTAAATGCTGTGGAAAATATAGATAAAACAGGAATGTTAAATGGACTTGATGAAGAAACAGCAAATCAAATAAGAGCACAAATTATTAAAGATGGAATGGAAAATAAATATGATTTAAATAATATAACAAATGAAACATTACAACAATATATTGAAAGTCAACCTGACTTAAATGTTCAATTTGAATTAAAAGAAGCAAAAGAAAATTTTAACGCTTTAATAGATAATGGAACTATAACACAAGAACAAATTGATACAGTTGCCGGTAAAGTTCAAATATATGATACAGATGAAGATTTTATGCAAGCATATCAAAATGCGGGAGGAACAGAAACAGACGTATCAAAAGTACAAGCATTTTATGATGAAAAAACGCAACAAATGCACATACGCAATACAGCTGATTCAAAGGCAATTACAGAAACAATGATTGAAGCAGTAGGAGAGCCAAACCTATTTTATGATGAAATAACAAATCAGGTTGCATATGACCATAGCACAGAAGGAACTACATTAAAGATGAGTTTAGAAAATACGGAAAACATTTAATTTTGATAGATTAAGAATTATATATAATTAAAGTTATGCAACTCATGGCGAAAATAAATATAAAAATTTATTTTCAAATTGAATTGCATTTCTTAAATTTAAAGCGTAGATTTAAATTTATAGAAAATAATACAAAAATTCACTTCGTTCCAAAGTGTTAAATGGTATATTCTATAATTTAAATAAAATATTATAAAAGCAGAAGAAGAGGGGTTATTTATGCAAATAGCATTAATAGGCAAAGATACTTTATATAAATTGTCATTACCAAAAACAGTAATAGGAAATTACTGGTTAACAGACCAGAACAAGAAAAATGAAAAAAAGCTAATAAATGTAGAAGGAAAAAATGGAAAATGGCAATTAATAATTAACGAAAGAACAAATGTTATTGATTTAAGATTTATAGAAATAAATGACAATAATAATGGAATAAAAGTATATACAAACAATGCAAACAAAGAAAAAACAGTTATTTTAGAAGAATATAAAATGTATGGAATAACATTTGAAGACTCTAAAGAATTGTTTATTCTTTGTTGTTTACCAAGTTTTGAAAATAATTTTGTAGAATTAGATATAAAATCAAAAGAAGGATTTTTAATAGGAAGAGATCCTAAAAATCATCTTTCATATAGAAATAAATTAGTAGCCAATACACATGCAAAGATATATTGGTTTGAAAATAATTGGGTAATAGAAAATTATGACACAAATTTTGGAACTTTTGTAAATGGAAAACCTGTATTAGATCGAGCAAGAAAAATCTTATTTAATGGTGACATGATTTTTATAATGGGTTTAAAAATCGTTATGATGGGTGACAAGCTATTTATAACAAATCCAGAGGAAAATCTATATTATAGTGCAGACATGTTTAAAGTAGGGATTAGAAATATAAAAAAGCCAACAGAAGATAAAGAAGAAAAATATATGGAATTATATGATGAAAATGAATATTTTTCTAGAGCCCCAAGGATTACTAATATAATTGAAAGAGAAAAAGTAAAAATTGATGAACCACCACAGGCACAAGATAAAGAAGAAATGCCTTTAATACTAACACTAGGTTCTTCTATGTCAATGGGTGTAATAATGTTAATTTCCATGTATAGTGAAATAGAAAGATCAATGAGTGGACAAGCATCTACAAGCCAAACAGTTACAACAATAATTACTGCAATTGTAATGCTAACTGCTATTATTTTATTTCCAATTTTAACAAATAGATATAACAAAAAGAAGAAGAAAAGATATGAGGAGAAACGACAAAAAAGATACAAAGAATATCTAGGTAAGAAAAAAGATGCAATCGCTAAAATTATGTTAAAGCAAAAAAGTATATTATATGAAAATAACTTATCACCAGAAGAATGTACACAACTAATATTGAATAAAAGTGGACGTTTATGGGAAAGAAGAATAGATGATTATGATTTTCTTACAGTAAGATTAGGTATAGGAGATGTAGATACAGATATAGATATCCAGTATCCAGAAGAAAGATTTACTATGGAAGATGACAATTTAGTCGAAATACTAAATGATATAGCAAATACTTCCAAAGTAATAAAAGAAGCTCCAATTACGGTATCACTTGCAGAAAAAAATATATCAGCATTAATAGTAAATAAAAATGAAAGTATTGATAATTTCTTCAGAAGTCTACTAGTTCAATTAATTGCATTCCATAGTTACGAAGATTTAAAATTAGTATTTTTATTAGATAAAGATGAAAAGCCAAACTTAGAATATGCAAAATTATTGCCTCATGTATGGGATAGAACAAAACAAATTAGATTTTTCTCATATGATAATGATGAAATGAAAGATATCTCAAAATATTTAGAAATGGATTTACAAGCTAGATTAGAATATAAAGATAAAAATTACAAATCATTTAGACCATATTATTTAATCATAACAAATAATTATAAAAAAATAGAAAATCTAAAAATAATAACAGAAATGGAAAAGATGAAAGAAAATGTAGGATTTAGCTTGTTGTGTATAGCAAATGATTTACTACAATTACCCAATGAATGTAAAACATTTATCAATTTAGATATACAAAACAATACTGGAATGATATTTGAAAATGAAATATCTTCAAGTACTCAAAAGCAAATCACATTAGATAATACAGTAAAAATATTTTTTGAAAGAATATGTCAAAAAATTTCAAATATTCCAATAAGATATACTGAAGCAGGGGGATATATGTTACCTACAAATTACACATTTTTAGAGATGTATGATGTAGGACGTATTGAACAATTAAATGTATTAGAAAGATGGCATAAAAATGATTCTACTTTATCATTAAAAGCACCAATCGGAATAGATACATCAGGAATGCATGTTTTGTTGGATATACATGAAAAATTCCATGGACCACATGGGCTAATTGCAGGAACTACAGGATCAGGAAAAAGTGAATTTATTATAACATATATCTTATCACTTGCAATTAATTATCATCCAGATGATGTTACATTTATTTTAATAGATTATAAAGGGGGAGGACTAGCAGGAGCATTTGCAAAAAGAGATATAAAATTACCACATTTAGTAGGAACAATTACAAATATAGATACAAACGAACTTCAAAGGTCATTAGATTCAATACAAAGTGAATTGAGAAGAAGACAAGTAATGTTTAATGAAGCTAGAAATGCAACAGATGGAGGAACAATAGATATTTACAAATATCAAAAATTATATCATGACGGTGTTGTAGAAAAACCAATTCCACATTTGCTAATCATCTGTGATGAGTTTGCTGAATTAAAACAACAACAACCAGATTTCATGGAAGAATTAATGAGTGTATCCAGAATAGGACGTAGTTTAGGTGTTCATTTAATATTAGCAACACAAAAACCAGCTGGAATAGTAAATGACCAAATTCGTAGTAATAGTAAATTTGCAGTATGTTTAAAAGTACAAGAAAAAGAAGATAGTATGGATGTTATCAAAAGACCAGATGCAGCAACAATAAAAACAGCAGGACAATTTTATTTACAAGTAGGAAATGATGAATATTTTGTATTAGGTCAATCAGGATGGTCAGGAGCACCATATTATCCATCAGATATGATAGAGAAAAAAATTGATAATTCATTACAACTAATATCTGATATTGGAGTCCCAATAAAACAAATAGATGATACAGTTCAAAAAACATTAGTAGACAAAGGAGAACAATTAACAAACATTGTAAAATATTTATATTTGTTGGCAAAACAACAAAATATAAAAGCAGAACCTTTATGGCTAGATAATATACCAGAAACGATTTTTGTAAAAGATATAAGAAAGAAATATCAAGTAAAAGTAAAAGAAAATTTAATAGTACCAGTACTTGGAGAATATGATGATCCATTTAATCAACGTCAAGGAGTAGTAAAACTAAATCTTTCTGGTAATGGAAACACAATTATTTATGGAAATGCAGAAAGTGGAAAAGAAACATTTTTAAGTACAATGGTATATGACTTAATAACTACACATACAGCTAAAGAAGTACAATTATATTTATTAGATTTTGGAACAGAAGCATTAAAAATATATAAAGATAGTCCTCAAGTTGGTGATGTAGTATTTATAAGTGATACCGAAAAACTAAAAAGATTTTTTGATATGATTCAAGAAAAAATTCAAGAAAGAAAATCAGAACTATTGGAATACAATGGAGATTATGAATTATATTTAAAAACAAGTGGAAAAAGTATGCCGATGATTGTAATTGCAATAAACAACTGGGATGTATTTGCAGAAACATATGAAGATGATTATGAAGACATAGTGGCAACATTAACAAGAGAAAGCACAAAATGTGGAATTGTTTTTGTAATAACAGCAAATGCTTATAATTCAATGCGATATCGTTTAACACAAAACTTCAAACAAAAAATTGCATTACAAATGAATGACGAAAATGACTACTATAGTATTTTTGATAAAGTAGGTAAAAAACGTCCTTCAAAAATGTTTGGTAGAGGATTAATTTCAATGGATAATGATGAAATTTATGAATTCCAAACAGCTAAGATATGTGAACCAGAAAAATATACAGAACATATAAAACAAACAATTAAAGAATTAGATGAAAAACTGCCAGAAAAAGCAGAACCAATTGCAATATTACCAGAAGTTGTAACATATGCAGATGTAGAAAGTCAATTAAAAGATATATCAAGAGTGCCAATAGGAATTTCAGAAAAGAAATTGAGAATATATCCATATGACTTTAAGAAAAACTTTGCAACTTTAGTTGTATCAAAAAGTTTAGAAGATGCTGTACAATTTGTGTCAAATATTCTTCAAGAGATTAATAAACTAAAAAATGTTGATGTAAAAATATTTGATACAGAAAGAATATTAATAACAGATAAATTAAATGTAAAAGAAGAATATGAAACATATGTATCTTCAGCAAAGAAAGATAATAAGAAACATACAATATGTGTGATGATAGGAATTGACAAACTTTTAACAGAATATGGAGATATGGGAAATGCGTTTAACCAAACAATGAATCAACTAGAAGAAAATGAAAATAATAGTTTTATATTAATAGAAACAGCAAATAAATTAAAATCACATGAATTTGAACCATGGTACAAAGAATATATCACTAAAGAAGATGGTATTTGGGTAGGAAATGGAATTGATAATCAATATTTAATAAATATAAGTTCTAATAGAAGAGAACTAAATAACAATTGCGGAAATAGCTTTGGTTATGTAGTAAAAGAAGGTGTTGCAATATTGGTTAAGCTTTTAGAAATGAAAGAAAAGGAAGATGATGACGATGAATAAAATATTAGTAAGTATTTATGTTCCAGCATTAGATGAAAAATATGATTTTTGGATTCCAATTAACAAAAAAGTATATAAAGTTATCTTGTTACTTATAAGATTAATATATGAAAAAAGTGATGGACATTATGAACCAACAACTCTACCGTTATTATATGATAAATTGACAGCCCAATTTTATGATATAGATTTAACTGTGAAAGATAATAAAATAATGAATGGAACACAAATGATATTAATTTAAATAGTATTTTCAATTTATGGCTAAAAGAGATTTGAGCAGGGGATATAAGTTTAGTCTCCTGCTGTGTTACTATTTACCGTTATGCTAGTTTTATAATAATTTTAAAAGCTGTGAATTGTAATAATTTAGTATTAAAAGCCAAAGTTTGTTTTGAACACCCTATTGACAACTCCAAACCTATAATGTATAATATATATCGTTATAAGGGTTATCCCAACATACAGTTTTCGTATGACCGGAAGGAGGGGAAATTAAATGTTAGAGATAAAAGTAAATAATGGTAATATAGAAGATGCTCTAAAAAGATTTAAAAGACAATGTGCTAGAAATGGAGTATTACAAGAAGTACGTAAAAGAGAACATTATGAGAAGCCTAGTGTAAAAAGAAAGAAAAAATCTGAGGCTGCAAGAAAAAGAAAATTTTAATACATAAAATCAATTAAAATCTTTGAGTTCATATAAAAGAAAACACTATCAATATTAAAATTGTACAGTGTTTTCTTTTTAGTAATTCTATAAAGAATTAAAATGTAAATTTTTTACAATTACTACTTGCTAAACACAAACATATATGATATATTATTAACATAATTTTTAATAATTAAATTCAAAAATATATTTTATCAAATTTATTAAATCTGTTTTAAAACATTTCCAAGATTATAGTATATTAAAATTTATGTCATTTAATTTCAAAAAAATTTATAAGTCTTTAATTTAAATCCAATTTTCTAAATATTCCAATTAAATTAAATAAATTCATAAAGATTTTAGTGAGGATTAAAAGATATTTTATGTATATGAAAATTCATTTTTTTCTATACAAGAAAAAACAACAAAAGTATTACTATTTGATTCAAGTATATTTTAAATCTATTTAATTATTAAAAACAATATAACAATAAAAAGGAGGAAATCTATGGTACAAAACCAAGAAAAAGAAAAAAATAAGCCAAAACTATTATCGCCAAAAGTAGATATAATATTTCAAATATTATTTGGAGAAGTAGGAAGTGAGATAATAACTAAAAAATTTTTGGAAGCAATATTAAATAAAAAGATAGAATCAGTAGATTTAAGTCAAAATATTGTAATGAGACATGAAAATATAGGAGAAAAAATGGGAGTCTTAGATGTTTTAGTAAAATTTGATGATAAAAAACTTTGTAATGTAGAAATGCAATTAATAGAAAAAGATAAACTATTTGAAAGGATACTATATTATTGGTCAAGGATATATACTAAACAAATAAAATCAGGAAATGATTATGTATTTCTAAATAAAACAATCGAAGTGTTAATTGTAGATTTTGAAATTGACAGTTTAAAAGACTTAGAATACCATACAATGTGGAAAATTATAGAAACAAAATATAGGAAAAATATCTTGACAGATGAACTAGAAATACATATAATTGAAATACCAAAGATTTATAAATTAATAGGAGAAAAACAAAAGGAAGAATTAGTAAAATGGTTGGAATTTATAGAAGATCCAACTAGTAAAGAGGTGGAAAATTATATGAATGAAAATGAAGGAATAAAAGAAGCTAAAAATAAACTAGAAGGATTAAGTGGAGATGAAAGACTTCAAAGATTAGAAGAATTAAGATTAAAAGCAATAATGGATGAAAAAGCAGAAAGAAGGTTTGCGATTAAAAAGGGATTAGAAGAGGGACTAAAGAAAGGACTAGAAGAAGGACTAGAAAAAGGCATAAAAGAAGGTAGAGAAAAAGGTAGAAAAGAAGGTAGAAAAGAAGGTAGAAAAGAAGGTAGAAAAGAAGGTAGAAAAGAAGGTATAAAAGAAATTGCAAAAAAAATGAAAGAAAAAGGAGAAGATACAAAATATATACAAGAAATTACAGGTTTAACAGAGGAAGAAATTAAAGCTTTATAAAAAGAAAAATTATTTTTATACTATAATCTTAAAAACATTATAAAAACAAAAATTTTATAATGTTTTTTCTAATATAACAAAAAAATAAATATTAAAATCAAAAACATAATAATATAAAGAAAATTGTGATATAATAATAGCAAACATAAGAAATCAAAAAATTCTAAATTTAAAAAATTGAATACACAAAATTCAAGGAAAGGAAGAGAAATGAATTATATAGAAAAAACAATAAAAAAAGGAATAAAACTTCATATTTTAAATACAGATAAATTTAAAACAAATTTAGTAGCGGTATTTTTAACTACTAAGCTAGAAAAAGAAACAGTTACTCCAAATGCACTAATTTCAGCAATATTAAGAAGAGGAACAAACAATCTAAAAACACAAGAAGAAATCAGCAAGAAATTAGAAGAATTATATGGAGCCAGTTTTGACTGTGGAATAGACAAAACAGGAGACAACCAAGTATTAAAATTTTATATACAAACAATAAATGATGATTACATTCCACAACAAGAGGAAAATATGTTGAAAACTTCTATAGAAAATATATTTGACATAGTATTTAATCCATTAACAGAAAAAGAAGGATTTAAAAAAGAATATGTAGACCAAGAAAAGAAAAACATGAAACAAAGAATAGAAGGAAGAGTAGATAATAAAGCAAGATATGCATTAGATAGATGTATAGAAGAAATGTATAAAGATAAGCCATATGGATTATACAAATTTGGAGATGTAAATAGTCTAGAAAATATAGATGAAAACAATTTATATAAAACATATAAAAAATTAATTGATGAATGTAAAATAGACATATTCATATCAGGAAATATAAATAATGAAGTAGAAGATATAATTAAAGAAAATGAAAATATCAAAAAACTAAAAGAAAGAGATGCAAAATATAATACAACAAGTGAAAAACCAGAAGACAAAAAAGGCGAAGTAACAGAAAAAATGAGTGTAACTCAAGGAAAACTAGTAATGGGATTAGATTTAAATATACAAAATGAAGATGAAAAATACTATACATTAGTATATAACAATATTTTAGGAGGAAGTGCAAACTCTAAAATTTTTCAAAATGTAAGAGAAAAAGCAAGTTTAGCGTATTCAGCAGGTTCTAGCTATTTTAAATACAAAAATAATATTTTTATTAATTGTGGAATAGAAATCTCAAATTACGAAAAAGCAGTTGAGCTAATAAAAGCACAAATAGAAGATATGAAAAATAATAATTTCACAAATGAAGAATTAGAAAATGCAAAAAATTCAATAATAGCAACAATCAAAATAATAGATGATGAGCAAGATACATTAATTATATATTATTTTGGACAAGAATTATCAAATAATAAAATTACAATAGAAGATTACATTAAAAAAATTGAAGAGATAAAAAGAGAAGATATACTAAATATTGCAAATAAAGTAGAGATTACCACAATATATTTTTTAAGAGACTAATAAAGATATAAGAATAATTAAAATATTCACATAAGTGCAATTTAAAAATCTATTAAGGACTATAAAAATAATTAAATAAAAAGTTTTATTGATTAATTTTAATATAGAACAAATTGCAAAATTATAAAACGTGTTTACTACTAAATTTATATGTTTATATACTTAAAAGGTAATTAGTATATAAATAATAAAAGATTAGTAAGATTCAGATAGGAGAGAAGTAGATGAAAGTAATAGAGAATTCAAAAGTTAAAGAAAAACTATATTTTGAACAACTAGAAAATGGAATGCCAATTATGATTATACCAAAATCAGGGATGAGAAAAAAATATCTGATATGGGGAACTAATTATGGTTCAAATGACAATATATTTGTAGTTCCAGGAGAAAATAAGGAAATAGAAGTTCCAAATGGAGTAGCACATTTTCTAGAACACAAAATGTTTGAGCAAGAAAATGGAACAAACAGCTTAGATGTATTAACATCACTAGGAGTAGAGGCAAATGCCTATACAACAAATGATCATACAGCATATTTATTTGAATGTACTACAAATTTTTATGAAGCAATGGATGAACTAATGGATTATGTCCAAAATCCATATTTTACTGATGAAAATGTAGAAAAAGAAAAAGGTATTATTGGTCAAGAAATAATGATGTATGATGATTATCCAGACTGGAAAGTTTATCTAAATGCTATGCAAGCAATGTATCATAATAATCCAATAAAAATAGATGTAGTAGGAACAATAGAAACAATAAGCAAAATAGACAAAGATGTATTATATAAATGTTATAACACATTTTATAACCAATCAAATATGGCAATGGTAATATGTGGAGACTTTGAGCCAGAAAAATTGTTAGAAGAAATAAAAAAGAGGCTAAAACCAACAAAAACAAATGGAGAAATAAAAAGAATATATCCAGAAGAACCAGAAAATATAGTGCAAGAAAAAATAGAACAAAAAATGGAAGTTAGTCAACCAATGTACACAATAGGGATAAAAGATAAGCCAACAACCAATAATGGAAAAGAATTAGTAAAAAAAGATTTAGCAATTCAAATATTGTTAGAACTTATTATAGGAAAAAGTTCTAATTTGTATAAAAAACTATATGATGATGGAATTATCTATGGAGGAATAAGAGGTAGCAATGAATTTTCAAAAACATATGCACATATATTGATATCAGGTCAATCAGAAAATCCAGAAAAAGTTTTTGATATGTTTAAAAATGAGGTGCAAAATTTTAAAGCAAATGGAATAAATAGTGAGAATTTTAATAGAATAAAAAAGAAATTATATGGAGAATATGTAGAACAATATAATGATGTTAGTGATATAGCAGGGATGTTCTTAGCAGACTATTTTAAAGGAATTAATAGTTTTGACTATGTAAACGAAATAGGAAATATAAATATAGAATATTTAATTCAAATTTTAAATGATATATTTAAAGAAGAAAAAATGGTGATATCTGTTATTAGGTAGAGACAATCCGACAATCTGGGCCAGGTCACATTTTGTATGTGGTTTAAAAAAACACATACAAAATGTGACCTGGTCCGAATTGTCGGGCCCGGATTGTCTTTGTAAAAAAAACAGTATTAAAATAATAAAATAAATAATACTGTTTTTTTTCATTTTTAAGTGTCGAAAAATGTAAAAATACGTCATACGAAAATTGGCAAAAAGTATTGAATTTACTTGACTAGAAGGATTTTCTGTGTTAATTTATAATTATACAGAAGATAAATTAGGGAAAAGGAGAGATTGATATGTTAAATGATGAAATTTGTAAATTAAGAGATAAATTGAATAAAAGTATAGAAGAAGGCGAAGATTATAGCATTATATATAAATTAAGTATAGAACTTGATGAACTTATTGCGTCTTACTATACTAAAGATGGTAAAAAAAAAGCGGTAATGCTGATAATATGAGTAAATGATTTCCTCAACAGAAAAAAGGTTGGGGGATTTTTTTATTGTATAGGAAAAATCGGCTTTTATCTTGACCCGATGTGGATTTTTCCGTATACAACAAGGTTAGGCATCTTATATTCGTGAAGTACTGCGAAGCAGTCTTCACATGTGTGCGTCGAAATCTTTGATTTCGTTAACGCACGCCTT
>CALXJV010000002.1 GCA_944388715.1 uncultured Clostridia bacterium | reverse complement strand
AAAAAAGTATGCTTATTATGTAGTGATAAAAATTTTGTATTAGATTATAAAAATCCTGAACAACTAAGAAAATTCATAAGTGATAAAGGTAAAATCTTACCAAGAAGAACTACAGGAGCATGTGCTAAACATCAAAGAGATATTACAATTGCTATTAAAAGAGCAAGACATATCGCTTTATTACCATATGCACAAAAATAATCAAAAATAGAAAACAGCTATAGTGTTTATATTAACTATAATAGCTGTTTTTTTGCATTATAGGAAATTGCATTTCCTATAATGCAAAAAATTTAGATGCACAGAAAAATTGATATAGTTATTGATAATTTACGTAAAATATAGTAAAATATTGACAGATTTATAAAGTAAAAAACAAAATACATAAAAAGATAGTGTATAGGAGGAATAAATTAAAAAAATGAATAAAGATTTAGTGGAATTATCAAAAAATATAGAAAAAAAAATAGAACCACAATTCAAAAAAATCGAAGAAATATGTAGTAAAAATAGTATAAAAGTAATAAAAGCATTTCAAGAATGTAATCTACAAGAAATGCATTTAGCAACATCAACTGGATATGGGATAGATGAAGTAGGAAGAAACAAAATAGAAGAAATATATTCAAAAATATTTAAAGCAGAAGACAGTCTAGTTAGAGCACAATTTATATCAGGAACACATGCTTTAGCGATAACTCTATCTGCATTATTACGTCCAAATGATATGATGGTAAGCATAACAGGAGAACCATATGACACATTACAAACAGTAATAGGAATAGGAAAAGAAGTAAGTGAAAGTTCTTTAAAAGCATATGGTATAAAATATGAACAAATAGAATTAGTAAATAATGACTTTGACATAGAAAAAATAAAAGTAAGATTAGCCAAAAAAGATGTTAAATTAGTTGAAATTCAAAGATCAAGAGGATATTCAACAAGAAAAAGTTTAACAATAGAAAAAATAGAAAAAGTAATAAAAGCAATAAGAGAAGTAAACAAAGAAGTAATTATAATGGTAGACAATTGTTATGGAGAATTTGTTCAAGATAGAGAACCAATAGAAGTAGGTGCTGATATAGCAGTGGGCTCTTTAATGAAAAATTTAGGAGCAGGAATAGCAACAAGTGGTGCCTATATAGTGGGAAAAGAACATCTAATTAAATTATGTGCAGAAAGATTAACAGCACCAGGAATAGGAAAAGAAATAGGTCCATCATTAAACCAAAATACAAATTTATTAAAGGGATTATTTTTTGCACCACAAGTTGTAGCAAGTAGTGTAAAAACGGCAATATTTGCTAGTAGCATTTTAGAAGAGTTAGGATATGATGTAGAGCCTAAATATGATGAAGAAAGAGCAGATATAGTACAAACAATAAATTTAGGAACAGCAGAAAAATTAGTTAAATTTTGTCAAGGAATACAAAAGGGATCACCAATAGATTCAAATGTTGTACCAGAGCCAAGTCCTATGGGAGGATATGAGGATGAAGTAATAATGGCAGCGGGAACATTTACAGAAGGTTCAACAATAGAACTTAGTTGTGATGGACCATTAAGAGAACCATATATAGCATATATGCAAGGCGGATTAACATATGAATATGGGAAATATGGCGTATTAAAAGCAATAGAAGAAATGAAAAATAGTGGAACGTTGGGGACGTGCTAAATCGTTCCATTTTGGTACGATTTAGCACGTCCCCAACGTTCCAGAAAGGAATTTTCATGAGTAAAGTAATTGTAATAGGTGGAGGACCTGCTGGAATGATGTCAGCAATAACGGCAAAAGAAAATAATAACGAAGTTTTGATAATAGAGAAAAATAATCAACTAGGAAAAAAACTATTGATAACAGGAAAAGGAAGGTGTAATATAACTTCCTCATTAGAAATGGATGAATTCATAAAAAATACACCTGGAAATGGAATGTTTTTATATAGTGCTTATAAAAAATATACCAACAAAGATATTATCAACTTTTTAAGAAAACAAGGATTAGAAGTAAAAGAAGAAAGAGGAAATAGAATTTTTCCTGTAACAGATAAATCTGTAGATGTTCTAAAATGTTTTACTAAAAAAATAAAAGAGCTAAATATAGAAATAAAATATAACACAAAGGCAACAGAAATATTGATAGAAAATATAGATGGAATTAATAAAATAGTAGGAATAAGGACTGATAAAGAAATTTTGAAATCAGATAATGTAATTCTTGCAGTGGGAGGAAAAAGTTATCCATTAACAGGCTCAACTGGTGATGGATATATGTTAGCAGAAAAATTAGGACACAATATTGTGAAAATAAAACCATCATTGGTACCATTAGAGGGATATAATAAAAATGAATGTAAAGAATTGCAAGGATTAAGTTTAAGAAATGTAGGAATAACATTAAAAGATATAGAAAAAAATAAAGCTATTTATGAAGATTTTGGAGAAATGCTATTTACACATTTTGGAGTATCTGGTCCTACAATTTTAAGTTCTTCAGCACATTTGGTTAGATATAAAAATATAGATAAACTGTTTAACGAGAGAAAAATAGTTTTGGAAATAGATTTAAAACCAGCATTAGATAGTAAAAAATTAAATGATAGAATATTAAGAGATTTTGAAGAGTTTAAAAATAAGCAATTTAAAAATAGTTTAGATAAATTATTTCCACAAAAACTAATTCCAATAATCATAAAAAGAACACAAATAAATTCTAATAAAAAAGTTAATGAAATAACGAAAAACGAAAGGGAAAAATTAATAAAAACAATTAAATCTTTTAATGTGGAAATTAAAGGATTTAGACCAATAGAAGAAGCGATTATTACAAGTGGAGGAATAAATACAAAAGAAATAAATCCGAAAACAATGGAATCAAAAAAAGTAAAAGGATTGTATTTTGCAGGAGAAATAATAGATGTAGACGCTTATACAGGAGGATTTAATTTGCAAATTGCATATTCTACAGGATATGTAGCTGGGATGTTAGGAGCAGGTTAAAAAGTTCTGATAATCAGCGAAGGGTAAAAATTATTATTAATATAGGAGAGCTAGTATTTTTAAATTTTTTAAAATGAAAATCTTCTATATTATGGAGACAAATATATTACATCAATTTATGGAACGTTTAGTGTATCTGAGATGTTCCAAGGAAAAGGGTAAAAAATGAATAAATTTCTAACAATAAAAAATAATATAGAAACAGAAATAGTGGTAAAAAAATCAAAATTTATTGCTAATTTTATAAAGGTCTCATCAAAAGAAAACGCGGAAGCAGAAATAAAAAAGATAAAAAAGAAATATTTTGATGCAAGACATAATTGTATTTCATATCGCGTATTAGAAGATGAAAAAATAATAGAAAGATTTAGTGATGATGGAGAACCATCTGGAACTGCTGGAAGTCCAATGCTCAATATTTTACAGAAAAATAATTTAGTAGGTGTATTAATAGTTGTAACAAGATATTTTGGAGGAATATTATTAGGTACAGGAGGACTTGTTAGAGCTTATTCAGATAGTTTATTAAAAGCAATAGAAGAAAGTGAACTTTTAGAGCTTATAATAGGTACAGAGTGCCAAGCGACTTTAGAATACAGCAATTTTGAAAAATTTAAATATTACTGTAAAAATAATGATATAAATATAAAAGATACTTGTTATACAGAAGAAATTGTTTGTAAAATAGAAATGGAAGAGGATAAAAAAGAGAGATTATTAAAGGATTATGAATTAAAAAATATTAATTTATTGGATCTAAAAGTATTATCTAAAAAATATATAGAGAAAAGTATAAAAAAATAAGAGTTTTATAAAATAATTGGAAAAAATTACCAGTTTTTATTGCAATTTATTATCTGTAATAATATAATTTGAACTGTAAAATTTTTACAATTTATTTAAATAGAGGAGGAACAAATGAAAGAAAAGATTACAGTTTTAATAGCAGATGATAATCAAGAATTCAGTCAGACATTAGCATCATATATTGATGCACAAGAAGATATGGAGGTTATAGCAAGAGCCAAAGATGGAACAGAAGTGATAGATATAATTGCAAATACAGTACCAGATGTAATTTTATTAGATGTAATTATGCCACATTTAGATGGATTAGGTGTTTTAGAAAATATTAATAAAATAAAAATAAGTAAAAATCCAATTTGCATAATGCTATCAGCGGTTGGACAAGATAAAATAACTCAAAGAGCTATAGAATTAGGAGCACAATACTATGTGGTAAAACCATTTGACATTGAAGTATTAATACAAAGAATTAGGGAATTTAAATTTTATAAACCAGCAACGCAAAATACTAATAACAATTTTATATCAAGAGAATCAAAACCTCAGTATATAGAAATTTCTCAAGATGGTACTAAAACAGAAGAAAATTTAGAAGCACTAGTAACAAATATAATTCATGAAGTTGGTGTACCAGCACATATAAAAGGATATCAGTATTTAAGAGAGGCTATAATAATGGTTGTAAATGATATTGATGTAATTAATCAAATAACAAAAAGTTTATATCCACAAATAGCTCACAAATTTAATACAACTCCTAGTCGTGTAGAAAGAGCAATTCGTCATGCTATAGAAGTAGCATGGGGAAGAGGACAACAGGAAGTAGTAGAAAATATATTTGGATATACAATTTCAGCAGTAAAAGGAAAGCCAACTAATAGCGAATTTATAGCAATGATAGCTGACAAGTTACGCCTAGAATTAAAATCAGCATAGGGATTAAGGGACGGTCCTAAAAATTCCTAAAAACAGGGATTAGGGGACGGACTTTGAAAAAATACTTTTGAATTTACAATCCTATAAACTCTATGAAAATAGGCATAGAAAAAGTGAAAAATCAGCAACCAAAGCTATAAATGAAAAAATTATAAGACAATAAACTTCCAATATTTATTGGTTAATGTATTAAAATGTTAATCAGAAAAAATTGGAGGTTTTTTCATACGGAGAAAATTGACTATGAGATAGATGACTTTTTAGAGAAATCATATATAAACATGGATTATATGATGGATAAAAATTAATAATTGAGAGGATGAAAAAAATTGATATTAAAAAATAAAAGGTGAATTAATCGTGAGAATTAGAAGCTAATTACTAAAAATAGTAATTAGTATTTTTTATAGATAAAGTTAAAGATGTAACTAATATTATACAAATATTTGGAAATGATTCAGAAGGAATAGGGGGGAATGGCGTATTATTTATAACATCAGACGGAAATAGCTTACCATATTTTAGAATAAATAGAGAAACAATATATTAAATTTAAATGAATAAAACATCTTTTCCAAACATATAGTTTAACAAGAAACTAAGGAAGAGGTGTTTTTTTATGGAAAGAGCAATGACAGTAGAAGAAAGAATTAGACGAGCAGAAGAAATATATGAACGAAGAAAAAGAAATGAAGGTTTAACCATAGTTTCGGAAGAAAAAAAGAGCGAAAAAAAAGAAAAAAAGGATATAAAGTTATTAAAAAAAATCGTAATTCAACTTATAATTTGCACATGTATATATTTAGTAATTTATACAATTCAAAATAATAAATATATATTTTCAGAAGACTTTATAAATAAAGTAAATGAAATTATATCTCAGGATATTGATTTTACAAAATTGTATAGAGATACTAAAAATTATATTATGAGCCTTTTTAATAAACAAGGAAGTCAAGAGGACAATCAAGGACAAAATACAAATGCTGTGGAAGAAAATCTAAACAATAATGGTATTGGAGGAGCTGTAGAAGAGACTAAGCAACCAGAAGAAACAAATCAAGAAACGCAGAAAAATCAAAATTTATCACAAGAAGAACAAGATATTTTAAATGTAAAAAATACGACAAGCTTTATAAAACCGGTAGAAGGGACTATAAGTTCAATTTATGGTTTTAGAGATACAGCAACTGGGAGTGTACCTAAAAATCATACAGGGACTGATATAGCGTCAACAACTGGAACTAAGATAAAATCAGCTACAAATGGGCAAGTGGTTTTGGTTTCGGAAGAGGGGGATTATGGAAAACATTTAAAAATACAAATAGGTGAAGTAAGCATAATTTATGCACATTGTAATAACATATATGTTAAAGAAGGAGATCAAATAACACAGGGCCAAGAGATAGCAGAAGTTGGCTCTACAGGAAATTCAACAGGACCACATTTGCATTTTGAAATTAGAATATCAGAAAGAACGGTAGATCCTCAAAAAATTCTAGAATTGTAAAATGTCCCAAATAACATGCAGTAAAAATTCTCATATAATATATAGGGGGATTTTTATGGATTGTAATTGTGAATTTAATCAAGCTACAAAATGTTCAATAATATTTATAATTGGTATGATTATCTTAACAACAATAGTTTTAATAGTAATTTTAAGCAATCAAAATCAACAAAAAGATATACTAACAGCAATTGCTGTACAAGGAGATAACACACAACAAGGAACAACAACAATAAAGTTCAGTCAAAATGATATTGTAGTAGGAAATGCACTAACACATGAAGAGGGAAGTGATGCAATAACAATTAATGAAACAGGAATTTATCAAATATCATATCAATTATTTGGAATAAAAGAAGGTGCAGGTTCATTTAACTTTAATGCAGTATTATCGGCTAATGATGTTCCAATAGATAGTACATTTAATGATGGACCAGTATTAGAAGATTTAGTAAATAATAGGATTACTCTAACTAGCACTGTAATATTGAGGCTAAACTCTGGAGACACATTAAAACTATTAGGAGTTTCAATAGAAGATATAGAATATCAAAAAGCAAGAATAGATATAGAAAAAATTGACTAGAAAAAATGTAAAACAACTGGGATATTGTAAGTACATTTACAATATCCCAGTTGTTTTATATTTTTTTGTATAAGTTGAAAAAATATGGAAATAATTAATACAGATACATAGGAAACAAAGGAGGTATTTATGGAAGATTTAGATTCAAAAAATATGATAATTTTAAAAGATTTACCATCTAATATTGTAAAAGAGGCATATGTAGTTTTTAAATCAAATAAGATGATAAGGAAATTTCAAAAGATAAATAAAAACAATGAGAAAAAGAAAGAAGAGGAAGAAAGTAACAGATATGCTGTAAAAGAAGCAGAAATGTTAGTATTAGATTATATAGAAAAAGTAGAGAAGTCAGAGAAAGAAGTTATAATAAATTCTAAAATAAATAAAAAATTAAAAAAATACGCATATATAACCAGTATAATAATTTTTATACAATTAATTCTATTAATAATTAAATAGCTAATATTGTAAAATTATTTATCCAGCTATATAACTTAAAGTGAAATTAAAAACCAAATATTTGAAAGAAATATTATGAATTTTCTAGTAATATAATTCAGAGTGAAAAAATTAAATATTTTAATTTCAAATGAATAAAACATCTTTTCCAAACATATAGTTTAACAAGAAACTAAGGAAGAGGTGTTTTGTTATTGAATAGGAAAAATGTTTAAGAAAGCTCGCTACTGTTCTGGAAAGAGCAATGACAGTAGAAGAAAGAATATGTAATTTATAAGAAGGGGCAATTTGATTATAGGTTTATAGGTAATAGCCTTACAAAAACCTAAATATTTTACAAGGAGTGTATGATGGGAAGTAGTCATACAGGAGAAAATGAGATTTAGGATTGATTTAAAAATATTTATATTAATAATATTATTCCTTATAACTAATCAGATAAAAATATATGCAATGATAATGATATTTGCAATAATACATGAATTTGGTCATTTGATTGCTGGTTTGATAGTAGGAATGAAACCAGAAAAGATTGAAATAAGACCACTTGGTGTTTCTATTGAATTTAAGATAAAAGAAAAAGATTATAATATAAAAATAAAAAAAGGAAATCTTTTAGAAGTCAAAAAAATTTTTGTAGCATGTGCAGGACCTTTAACAAATGTGTTAATAATAGGTATATTATCTATAATCAATATTGCAAATCTTAGTTATAATGACAAATTATTGATGATTTATTCTAATATATTATTAATAATATTTAACATATTACCAATATATCCGCTAGATGGAGGTAGAATATTGAAAGGCATAATATATCTTTTAAATGGAAAACATCTAGCAGAAGATTACATATATAATATTTCTTTTATTACATTGATAATATTAACAATATTTGCTAGTATAGTCATTTTATTTTTAAGGAATATTGCAATTTTTTTAGCAATAATGTTTTTATGGGGAATATTAATCAGAGAAAAAATAATATATGAAAATAGAAAAATTTTGTATAAAAATATAGATTATGAACTAAAAAATCTAAAAAATCCTATTGAAAATAAATTGATTTAATAGTAAACTATACTAAAGAAGTTTTGGAGGTATTCAAATGATAAAAAAGAATAGAGGAATTACAGTAATTACATTATCAATTGCTGTTATAATAATTTTGATTGTTACAGGAATGCTAGTTTATTCAGCAAAAGATAGTATATATGTAAAAAACTTGACAAATATGCAAAATGATATTTCAAATTTGAGAGATAAAATTTCATTATATTATTCACAATATGGTGCATTGCCAGCAAGTACTCAATATACAAATACAAGTATGTTATCAAGATTTCCATTAGGGGCAAATGATGATGTGAATGGATTTTTGATTATAGATTTAAAAGCTTTAGATGGTTTAACATTGAATTATGGTAAAGATTATGAAAAATATAAAGAGAATAACAGTATTGACCAATCAGAATTAATGGATATATATGTAATAAATCAAAAGAGTCATAATATATTTTATGTACAAGGTGTAGGGGTTAATGAAAATGGAACAACAAAGATGTATTATACAGATTATACACAAGAGGATGAAGAGGCAGTAAATATAGTTGAAATAGAAACAGAAGTAAGACCAGGATTAGAAATAGGAGACTATGTAAATTACACTTATGACTCTGCTAGTACATATTATTTATCACAAAATACAAGTGGATATACTGATGGAGATGTAGAGATAACTCAAGTAGAAGGAATGAAGTGGAGAATATTGAATATTCATGAAGATGGAACAGTAGATTTGATAAGCGAAACTTCTACATATTGGGGACCACATTTTGGTGGATATTTAGGATATAATAATGGAGTTCTGGTTATAAATGGCATATGCAATCATTTTTATAGTAATAGTTCTTTAGGAGTAGAAGCAAGGAATATAAATATAAAAGATATAGAATATTGGTTAAGTGATAAGGGAAAAAGTGAAAGAGATTCTTATGGAAAAGGAACTGGAGTACAATATGGAAAATCAAAAAAGGTAGAAGGAAACGTTTATCCAAGTTTATATGCTGAAGAAAATGGTAGTGGTATAGATACAGAAAGTGTAAAAACAGATGGGATAGATACAAGCGATGATGGACGTAATACTGGAGCAAAAGAGGAAATGGCCGAAGCGAGTCAAAGCTTAACTGTAACACAGACATTTTACCGATTTGATTGGCCTACTTCAGAAGAAAACTTTAAAAGTAGTGTGGTATATGATTTGATTTTTGGAACTGGAAAAGAATATTGGATTGCTTCTCGTTTTGTTAATGTAGTAGATACCAATGCTAAATTTGGAATTTGTACAATAAATGATAAAGCGTTACAAGGACAACCTTTTACAGTTTCACATGGGTATAATTATTATGATAATTATCAAGAGGTTGGTCTTAGACCAGTGGTTTCAATAAGACCTGAAATTGAAATTACAACAGTAGAAAATGCAGATGGAACTAGTGAAGAAAACATGCATAAAATTGTTGAATAAAAAATTATTATAAGATATTAACTATAATGTAGTTAGCCATAATTTAAGATAGTAATAAAGATTGCCTCAATTTTATTTCAATTATATTGAATAAAGTTGAGGGCTTTATATGTATATTGGAATTGTTAAAATTTATTAGGGACTAAAAAAAGGATAAGGAGAACATCCAGTAAAGATTTACGGAGATACATTATTAAAGTAAAAAATAGAATGATGTAACAATTTTGTAATATTTTAGCAATATTTTTGTAATTTTAGCACGAAATATCATTGACATTTTATGTATTTCGTTATATGATATACACATCAAAAATATGTGTTTTTAAATCCTAAGGAGGAAAATTATGGGAGAAGTAATTGTCATAACATCAGGGAAAGGTGGAGTAGGAAAAACAACTACAACAGCAAATCTAGGATCAAGTTTAGCATTAGAAGGGAAAAAAGTAGTACTAATAGATACAGATATAGGACTACGTAATTTAGACGTTGTAATGGGACTAGAAAACAGAATAGTATATGATATAGTAGATGTTGTAGAAGAAAAATGTAAATTAAGACAAGCATTAATAAAAGATAAAAGATTCAAAGAATTATACCTATTACCAGCAGCCCAAACAAGAGATAAAAGCGCAGTAAATGAAGAACAGATGAGAAACTTAGTAGGAAGATTAAAAGAAGAATTTGACTACATATTAATAGATTGTCCAGCAGGAATAGAGCAAGGATTCAAAAATGCAATTGCTGGAGCAGACAGGGCAATAGTAGTTACAACAGCAGAGATATCAGCAATAAGAGATGCAGACAGAATTATAGGACTTCTAGAATCATCAGAAATAAAAAATCCAGAATTAGTTATTAATAGAATAAGACCAAACATGGTAAGAAAAGGTGAAATGATGGATGTTGATGATATTGTAGATTTATTATCAATAGATTTAATAGGTGTTGTACCAGATGATGAGCATATAATTACACAAACAAATAAGGGAGAACCTGTAATTCAAAATAGAAGAGCACCATCAGGAAAAGCATATATAGAAATAGCAAAAAGAGTTTTAGGAGAAAAAATAGAGGTAACAATACCAGGAAGAGAAAAAGGTTTTTTCGCAAGACTAAAAAGACTATTTAAAAAATCATAATAAACAAAAAGTTGGAGGGAAATTTAATAATGTTTGAAGGCATAATGAAATTCTTTAATAAATTAAGAAAAAAAGAAGAAAAAGTAGCATCAAATTCAAAAAATACTGCAAAAGAAAGATTACATTTAGTTCTTATGCAAGATAGAGCAAATGTTTCAGCAGACTTTTTAGAATTAATGAAACAAGAAATAATAGAAGTAATAAAAAAATATATAGATATAGATGAAGGAGCAATAGATGTAAGGCTGACAAATAAAGAAAATGAAGATGGTACAAATGGGGCTCCAGCTTTATATGCGAATATACCAATTTTAAACATAAAAAATGATGCAAGAAAAATAGAAAAACCAAAAGAAGCAACCAAAGAAAATGAAGATAAAAAAGAGGAAAAACAAAGCAAAGAAAATGATAAGAAGTCAGAGCAAAATAATGAAAATAATGAAGGACAAACAAATGAAAAGCATAATGTAGAAGAAAAAGAAACTGAAATAGAAAACAAAGAAATCACAAACGAAAATGTAGCAGATGATGTTTCAGAAAAAAATCAAGAAAAGCCAAAAGATAATGGAAATGAAGAAGAAAAAATAAATAGCAATGACAAAAATACTGAAAATCAAGATTCAAATAAAGAAAATAAAAGTGAAAAAGAAAATCAAAATTGGAATAAAGAAAGTAAAAATGATTATAAAAAGCAAAAAACAAATGAACAATATAAAAAAGAACATAAAAATAAAAAGTATAATAAATAGTAAAAAATAAAACTGTTGTAAAATAAATGTATTGATTAAAACACAAACAAAAATAATATAACTAATAAGATTTAAAAATTGCAGACAAAGAAGAACTAAAGAAAAATTAAATCAAAAAAAATAATAGAAAAAGAGTGATTTAATGAGAAAAAGAGAATTAAAAAATATGGAGTGGGGAATTTTAATTACTGCAATTATTCTGTGTATAATAGGAATAGTTGCATTATTTTCTGCCACACAAGAAACTGAATATGATGAATTTACAAAGCAAATAATATGGCTTGTAGTTAGTTTAATAGCTATGGTAATAGTAATGTTTATAGACTACAATTTATTATTAAAAGCATCACCAGTATTATATGGCATATTTATAATATTATTAATAGGAGTATTATTTACATCTCCAATTAATGGAGCCACAAGCTGGTTTAATATAGGAGCGTTTTCATTGCAACCTGGTGAATTTGCCAAAGTATTTGTAATTCTATTTTTAACATATACAATTTTAAAAATACAACATAAAGGGCAAGATGAAATAAATAGAATAAGTAGATTACCAATAGCATTAGCAGTAGTGGGAGTACCAATTTTATTAATAGTTATGCAACCAGACTATGGAACAGCATTAGCATATATAGTAGCGATGGCACTTATGCTATTTTCAGCAGGGCTAGATAAAAAATATATTATAGGAACAATTTTACTAATTGTAATTGCAGTACCACTATTATATAACTTTGTGTTACCAGAACATGCTAAAGAAAGAATAGACGTATTTTTAAACCCAGAATCAGACCCTAGAGGATCAGGATATAATATAATCCAATCAAAAATAGCAATAGGTTCAGGCGGACTAACAGGAATGGGATTATTAAAAGGAAACCAAACACAGCTAGGATTCTTATATCCTAAAACAACAGACTTTATATATTCTGTTATTGGAGAAGAAATGGGATTTATAGTAGCTGGAGGAATAATATTACTATATGTATATTTGATAACTAAATGTATCTATATTGCAAAAACAGCTAAAGATAGAGCAGGTTCGTTAATTGCTATTGGGATTACAGGAATATTTCTATTCCATGTCTTAGAAAATATTGGTATGGTTATGGGACTATTACCAATAACAGGTGTACCATTACCATTTATAAGTTATGGAGGAAGTTCACTAATTACAAACTTTATATGTATAGGACTTTTATTAAATATAAGTGGAAAAAGAAAAAAAACAATATTTGTACAATAAAAAGACAATATGGACCAGGTCATAAAATGTATTTTTACTAGTCAAATCCAAAATTATTGATTTTATTATATTTCTAATAATAAAATTTGTCACATTTTGTCGAAATAAAAATACATTTTATGACCTGTCCCACTTTGTCTTTTAAAGGAGAAAAAATGAATTATATAAAAAAACTAAAAATAGGAAATGTGGAATTACCCAATAATTTAATATTAGCACCAATGGCAGATGTAACAAACAGACCATTTAGAATAATATGTAAAAAATATGGAGCAGGTATGGTATGTACAGAAATGGCCAGTTCTAGAGCAATGTTTCATAATGATTTGAAAACCAAAAGATTATTAAATACAGAAGGAGAAGAAAGACCAATAAGTATGCAAATATTTGGTAGTGATGAAGAATCTATGATGTATGCCACAGAACAAGTTAGTAAAATTGCTGATATAGTTGATATAAATATGGGATGCCCTGCACCAAAAGTTGTAAAAAATGGAGATGGAAGTAAGCTATTATTAGATTTAGAAAAAGCAGAAAAAATTTTAATAGCAGTTGTAAATAAATCAACAGTTCCAGTTACATTGAAAATAAGAAAAGGTTGGGATAAAGAAAATATAGTAGCAGTTGAAATTGCTAAAATAGCAGAAAGAGTAGGAATATCTGCAATAACTGTACATGGAAGAACAAGAAGTGAATTCTATACAGGAAAAGCAGATTGGGATATTATAAAAAAAGTAAAAGAAAATGTTAAAATTCCTGTAATAGGAAATGGAGATGTAATAGATGGAGAAACAGCAAAAATAATGTTTGAATATACAGGCGTAGATGGAATTATGATAGGTAGAGGTTCTTTTGGAAGACCATGGATATTTAAAGAAATTATAGAATACTTAGAAAATGGTAAAAAAATAGAAGAACCTAATAATCAAGAAAAATTGGAAGTGATAAAACGACATATAGATTTAGCAGTTGAAGAAAAAGGCGAAATAGCAGTAAAAGAATTAAGAAAACATATAGCTTGGTATACAAAAAACTTAAAAAATTCAAGTGAATTTAGAAACTCTATCAATCAGATAGAAACAAAAGAAGAATTGGTAAATAAGTTAGATGAATATTTTAAAAGTCTCTAGAATAAAATTTAGCAAGAAATTATTTTTACATTATAAAAATTCTATTTTGATAATGTAAAATAAATAAATTTCTTGCTACTTTTTTATCGGGAATAGGAGGCTTTTTTGAGTAAATTATTAAGAAAAATAATAATAGTTATTATTATAATCATAATTTGTATTTGCATATTTTTTTATATAAATAAGAGTAAAAAACTTAAAATTGGAAATAATAGTACTAGTCAAGAAATAATTGATAATATTTTAAATATTAGTTCATATGAAACAGTAATAGAAGTAGAAGTTAAGAGTAATAAAAATACTAATAGATATACGATTAAACAAAAATACATATTTCCAGATATATCAGAACAAGAAATAATAGAACCAGAAAATATACAAGGAATAAAAATCACTAAAAAAGATAATGAATTAAAAGTTGAAAATAGTAAAATAAATATGTCAAAAATATATAATGATTATGAATATATGACAGACAATTGCCTAGATTTAAATACATTTATAGAAAATTATAAATTAAATAAAAAACAAATATATGAAGAAGATGATGATGAAATAATATTAAATACAGAAAATGAAAATAATAAATATACTAGATATCAAACATTATATATAGATAAAAAAACAGGTAAACCTACTAAAATGGAAATAAAAGATAATAGCAAAAACACATCAGTTTACATATTATATAGAGAAGTGAAGTTAAAATAATTATAACTTTACTATGACTAATATTTAAAATAAAACACATACTTGATAATATAACAGTATTAGGAGTGAAAAAAATGGTAATAAAAAGAGGAGATATGTTTTATGCAGACTTAAGCCCAGTAGTAGGTTCTGAACAGGGAGGAGTAAGACCAGTACTAATTATACAAAATGATTTAGGAAATAAATATAGTCCAACAGTAATTGCAGCAGCAATAACTTCACAGACAGGAAAAAATAAATTACCAACACATATAGAGATTGATTCAGAAAGCTGTGGATTAAAAAACAATTCTGTAGTTTTAGCAGAACAGATAAGAACTATAGATAAAAGTAGATTAAAAGAAAAAATAGGTCATATAGATGACGAAAGAATAATTAATGAAGTAAACAATGCCTTGGGAGTAAGCTTTGGGCTGGAAGAATAATTGGGTTGTTGGGGACGTGTCAAAATGGACAAAAAATGGTCAAAAGGGACAGGTCAATAGTTGTTAAAGATTAGTAGCTTATTGACCTGTCCCTTTTGACCATTTTTTGTCCATTTTGACACGTCCCTATTAACCTATTAAACTTTTAATTTTTTAATATTTTTAATTTCACTATATAGATTATCAATAATTTTTTTTCTTGTATCATAAGCTTCAATATATTCTTGATGAATTTGCTCAAAATTTTCTACTGTTTCACCAGGTTTTAATAATATTTTAATACCTTCTAAGTAATAATTTTTATCTTTATCTTTTTTAGCTTTATCCATTTTTTCTTTATATTGTTCCATCTTTTTAAATCTTTTCATATCATCAGATAAAGAATCAAGATAACCTTGAGTACAAGTAATTTCGTAACCAATATCATCAATAACAACTTTAAATAAAGTACGAACTATAACAGCATTACTTTTACCAAGTTTAACTTCTTCTGCAAGATGGCCCAAGCTTCCAGAGTAGTCTGGAGTAACAGAAGGTTTTGTTTCATCAATTAAAATTTTTAATGTATCAGATATACCAACATGGGATTTATATTGTCTTTTACTTACAATGGCATCATACTCATCTGCAACTCTTATAATTTGACCTTCATAAGGAATATCCTTTTTGGTCAAACCTTGAGGATAACCTGAACCATTTAAAGCTTCATGATGGTATAAAGGACCAGCTGCATAAGGTCGTAGTTTTAAATCCTTCATACACATTTCATAGCCTAAAGTAGTATGTGTTTTCATAACTTCATATTCTTCATCAGTTAATTTTCCAGGTTTTTGTAATATTGAAGGTGGTATAAATAATTTTCCAATATCATGTAAATATGCACATATTGTACAATATTCTGTAAAACCTTTGTTACAGTGTAAATATTCACAAAGCCTACAAGTTAAAGAGGCTACATTTTCACAGTGTTTTCTTGTGAAAACATCTAGTGTGTCTAACATGTCTAATTGATATCTCATGGTTTTATCTAAATTGTATGATTTAAGACTTGTTTTATCATAAAAATCGAATTCTGGTTGTTTCATATAAAAAATCATTCCCTTCATTTTGAATGTATTGTATTTATATTATAGGATACTTACGTGAAATTTTAATGACTTTTGTATATCCTATTAGAAATATAATAACATTAAACAAAAAAAACTTCAAGAGGGTTAAGTTATAGTATGAATAATCTGATTGACATAAAGCAAATAATAATGTATAATATTGTCGGAATTTGGAAATCCTAGATTCATAAAAAGGAGGTAGAAATGATGAATAAATCGACCGGTTTAGATTGGCAAATTGAATATAATTATTTGAAAAAATATGCAATAATTAATAACATGCGGAATTTAATTATTGCATTGGAACTTGCAGTAAAATATCATCAAGGACAATATAGGGATTCAGGAGAGCCATATATTATACATCCTTTGATGGTGTGTAAAACTTTAATTCTCCTAAGTGTGGAGACATATTTAAGAAAGTGGTACCCAGAAAAAAGTAACCAATGGATAAAACATCAACTTGACGTTTTATATGCTACAGCGGTGTTGCATGATGTGATAGAGGACTGTGACCTTCCAAATAAGGGAATAGAATTTGTAGTTGTATATCATTTGGATAGAGAAGTATGGATTAATGTAAATATACTTTCAAAAGATAAATCATATGATCCTGATGAATATTATATGGTTATCTTGAGCAGATGGATGACTACATTAATCAAGCTTGCAGACCGGGCAAATAACTGTACAACAATGGAGGTATTTAATAAAGAAAGAAAAAAGAAATATATTCGCGAGGTAAACAAATATATATATCCACTATTGTGTACAGGGGGAAAAATGATGTATCCACAGTTTTCTAATGTAATAAAAATATTAGAAAACTTAATTGTTTCAATCTGTGAATCTTTGGCATCTATTTTAGAAATGAAAGAGATGATTACAAAGAATACAGAAAATTATCAAGAAATGATTGATTTTATAGAGGTTAGTGCTAAAAAGGAAAAAATGCAAAATACATATATAGCATTGTCTATGGCACAAAACCTTTATAAGGGAAACTTTAGAACAAGTGGTGATCCATTTGTTATTCATCCATTAAGAGTAAGTTCATATTTAATAACTTTAGGAATTATGGATGATATAACTAATGCAGTGGCATTACTGCATGAAAAAGCACACTGGGGAAGTGATGAAGATGTTAAAAATAGTGATATTGATCCGGAAGTAACAAGGATTGTAGACATTGTTTCTAACAAAGATATGCCACTTAAGGACTATTATGAGAGAATCAAGAAGGAGCCAAGAGCAATTTTGGAGAAACTCTCTAACAGAGCACATACGTGCACGTTTTTGGCAAAAGCTACTTATGAAGAAATGAAAGCTTACACAAGAGAGAACCAAGAATATGTAGTTCCAATGTGTGAATATGCCAAAATTATTATTCCACAATATGCTAACCAGATAGATATAATGCAATATCATATATTATCAATTAGTAATATCGTAGAAGTAGTAACAAGAACCGGTTAACCTCAAAAAGAAGCTGACAATTTGTTGGCTTCTTTTTTAGTTATACTAACTTTCTAATATATAAAAACACAATACATAGTAACATGAATTGAAGTATTTTTTATATATCCATTGAAAAATAAGGGGATTTGTGGTAATATATGTAAGAAAAAACAAACAAGGAAATAAAGTTGAAAGACGTAATTCTTATTCAACTAGATTTATGCCTTAGAAGGGAATGATTATAAAAATGTATAGAACAAAAACATGTGGAGAATTAACAATAAAAAATGTAAAAGAAAATGTAGAACTTGCTGGTTGGATTCAAAAAATAAGAGATTTAGGGGGAATGACATTTATAGATTTAAGAGATGAATTTGGAATTACACAGATTATAGTAAATGATGAAGAATTACAAAAAATTGTAAAAGAATTAAATACAGAAAGCTGTATTCACATCGTGGGAGAAGTTGTAGAAAGAGCAAGTAAAAATCCACATATGAAAACAGGAGATATAGAAGTTATAGCAAAGAAAATAGAAGTATTAGGAAAATGTAAAAACGTACTTCCTTTTGAAATTAATACAGACCAAGAAGTAAGAGAAGATTTAAGATTAGAATATAGATTTTTAGATTTAAGAAATGAAAAATTGCATAATAATATCTTATTGCGTTCAAAAGTATTAAAAACAATAAGAGATAGAATGGATGAACTTGGATTTACAGAAATTCAAACTCCAATTTTGGCTAATTCATCACCAGAAGGAGCAAGAGATTATTTAGTGCCAAGTAGATTAAATCCAGGAGAATTTTATGCTCTTCCACAAGCACCACAACAATTTAAACAATTATTAATGGTTGGAGGATTTAATAAATACTATCAAATTGCGCCATGTTTTAGAGATGAAGATCCAAGAGCTGATAGAGCACCAGGAGAATTTTATCAATTAGATTTTGAAATGAGTTTTGCAACTCAAGAAGATGTATTTAAAGTAATAGAAGATGTAGTTCCACTTACTTTTGAAAAATTTACAAATTGGAAAGTAGATAAAGGGCCATTTTTACGTATACCATATAAAGAAGCAATGGAGAAATATGGAATTGATAAACCAGATTTAAGAAATCCATTAATTATACAAGATGTAACAAAATTATTTGAAAATTCAGATTTCAATGCTTTTAAAGACAAAACTATTAAAGCAATTATTGTACCAAATGGAGCAGAACAAGGAAGAAAATTCTTTGATAAAATGGGAGAATTTGCAGTAACAGAAGAAGTAGGAGCAAAAGGATTAGCATGGACAAAATTAGATAGTGAAGGAAATATACAAGGAGGAATTGCAAAATTCATAACAGATGAAATAAAAGAAAAGTTGGAAAACGAATATGGATTAGAAAAAAATTCAAGTATTTTCTTTATTGCTGATGAATTTGAAAAAGCTCAAAAAATAGCAGGATTAGTAAGGATAGAATTAGGAAAAAGACTAGATTTGATAGAAAAAGGAGTATATAAATTCTGTTTCATCGTAGACTTTCCAATGTATGAATTATCTGATGAAGGTACAATTGATTTTAGCCATAACCCATTTTCAATGCCACAAGGGGGATTGGAAGCTTTACAAAACAAAGACTCATTAGATATATTAGCCTATCAATTTGATTTAGTATGTAATGGATATGAAATGGCATCAGGAGCAGTTAGAAATCATAATCCAGAAATAATGGTAAAAGCATTTGAAATAGCAGGATATAGTGAAGAAGATGTGAAAAATAGATTTGGTGCATTATATAATGCTTTCCAATATGGAACACCCCCACATGCAGGTGCTGCACCTGGAATAGATAGAATGATAATGTTAATAGCTGATTCTCAAAATATTAGAGAAGTTATTGCATTTCCAAAGAATAAGAAAGCAAGAGATTTATTAATGAGAGCACCATCAGTAGTTTCTGAACAACAATTAAAAGATGTACATATAAAATTAGATGTTGAATAGGAGTAACGAAGAAAATTATTTGAATATCTAGATTAAATATGGTAAAATATAAACTAGCAAATGTAAATGAAGTTTAATAAAAAAGTTTTTATTAAAGAAAAGGGTGACTTACTTAATGAAGAAAGAACTAGTAGAAAAGTTAATAAAGGAAGGAAAATCATCACAAGAAATACGGAAGAAAGTAATAGGATTTCCGTATAAACCATCAAAAGGATATTTTAGAAAATTAGGTTGTGAAGACGAAGTAGCAGAAAAATACGAAAGTATCCTACAAAAAAGAGATTCAATGTGTTCAGAAGAAAGGTTTGAATTTATTGCATCACAAAATGTAGATTTGAACAAGTTAATAATTGATACATGTGTTTTTGGACATGACAAAACAATTGAATTGATTGAAAATGCAAAGAATGTCATTATATTATTGTCAACCCTGAATGAAATGGACAAGAAAAAGGATATAAATCAAGAAGATTTATATTCTAGGAAAATGGCAGAAAAAATCAGATGGTATTCTAATTTATTTCTAGTAGATAAAGAAAAATATCATTTGATTCCATTTGCTGGATATGAAAAAAATATGTATCCAGATGATGTAATAATCCAATATTTATCGATTACAGAAGCAACCAAGAGACCAACGATTTTGACAGCAGACACAATATTGGCAAATAAGGCAGATGCTTTTGGATTAGAGTATATTCTATATAAACCAGTTGAATTTGTTTTAAAAAGAAAAGAAAATAATGTAGCTGATGAGGTCTTTGAAACTACCAATATAGAAAAAAAATCTATTACCCAAGAAGAAAAAATTTTAAATTCTAAAAGGAAAAGAGATAATACTTATTCTGAGGGAGGTATAGAAATTTCTCTAGAAGGAACAAATGTAATAGTAAAAAGATATAATGATAATGCTAAAGTATTTTATTTGAAAGAAGGAGAATATAAAGAAATAGAACCAGATGAACAACAAATAGAACAATCAATAGAAGAAATTATATTAGTTATTCCTGTAGCGCGAAAGGGGTCAATACATGTAGTTAAATTAAATATAAAAGATGGAAAAATTTTGAAACAAGATAAAGAATATGTTGGATTGAACAAAATGTATATTGATGAATGGATTGATGAAAGTATAAAAGATAAAATAACTGATATTATATATTAAATTAACTTTTTAAAAAAAGAAAATCCAGTTCAGTGAACTGGATTTTCTTTTTGAAAAATTTTGAAGGAGGAAAAAATGGAGTATAGATATAAACCAAGTGGAGTTTGTTCAAGAGAGATGATAATTGAATTAGATGGAAATATTATAAAAAAATTAACAATTATTGGAGGATGTGCAGGAAATACTGTAGGAGTTTCAAGATTGATAGAAGGTATGAATATAAATGAAGCAATAAGAAGATTAAAAGGAATTCCATGTGGTACAAAAGGAACATCATGCCCAGATCAATTATCAAAAGCTTTAGAAGAAATTAAAGAAAAATATAAGATAGATTAAATTGGTAACAAAAAATATAAACTATTTCATATAATTAAAATGGTTGTACACAAATTTTATTTACATGAAATTTGAATTTTTAGTATAAGTTAGTTAAAGAACTTACTATAAAATAAGAGAGGATATAAATTTTATGAAAGAAAAAGTATTATTAGGAATGAGTGGAGGAGTAGATAGCTCTGTATCTGCAATTCTCTTACAAAAGACAGGATATGAAGTAATTGGATGTACAATGAATTTATTAGAAGAACCAAATGAGCAATCAATAGAAGATGCGAAAAATGTATGTAAAAAACTAGGGATAGAACATCATGTTTTTGATTGCAGAAAAGAATTTAGATGTCAAGTAATAGATAAATTTATAAAAGAATATGAAAACGCAAAAACACCAAATCCTTGTGTAGAATGTAACAAATACCTGAAATTTGGAGTTTTCTATGAAAAAGCAAAAGAATTAGGGTGTAAATATATAGCAACAGGACATTATGCTAAAAAAGAATATTCTGAAAAATATCAACAATATGTTTTAAGAAAATCTAATGAAGAGAAAAAAGACCAGACATATTTTTTATATACCATGCCTAGAGAAAAAATAGAGTATATAATATTTCCTTTACAAGACAATATAAGCAAAGACAGGACAAGGGAATTAGCAGAAGAATATGGATTAGAAATTGCAAATAAAAAAGATAGTCAAGAAATATGCTTTATAAAAGATGATGATTATCAAAGATTTTTAAAAGAAAATATGAAAAAGCAACCTAAAAAAGGGAAAATTGTTTTAACAACAGGTGAAGTTTTAGGAATGCATAATGGATTAATTAATTATACGATAGGTCAAAGAAAAGGTTTAGGAATATCATATAAAGAACCTTTATATGTAATAAAATTAGATATTGATAAAAATCAAGTAATTGTTGGTACAGAGAAAGAGTTATATAATAGTGAATTAGAAGCTATTAACTTGAATTGGATTATCAATGTAGAAAATAGATTAGAAGAAGGAATAGAATGTTTTGCAAAAATTAGATATAGAGCAAAAGAAGCAAAGGCAAAAGTAATTAACGAAAATAATAAAACAAAAGTTATATTTCAAGAACCACAAAGAGCAATAACACCAGGACAGTCTGTTGTATTTTATGATGAAGAAGGAATTGTTTTAGGAGGAGGGAAAATTAAGTAAGAAGCAAAATTCCCTCATCAATTATTTGCTATTTATAATTTCATCAGCCTGTGCTTGTGTAATATATTCATTTTCAACCATAGTATTTAAAACATGAGCTTGTCTTTCATTTGCTAAATCTGGATTTACAGTTGGAGCATATACAGAAGGTGCATTAGGAACACCAGCTAACATTGAAGCTTCATCTAAATTTAAATCTTTAGGTTCTTTGCCATAATATCCCATACTTGCATCATAAATACCATAATATCCATCTCCAAAATAAGCACTATTAACATATAAAGCAAAAATTTCATCCTTTGAAAAATTTTTTTCTATATCAAAAGCAGCAAACAATTCGCCTAATTTCCTAGTCAAAGTTTCCTCTTGAGAAAATACTAAATTTTTAGCAACTTGTTGAGTTATAGTGCTACCTCCTTCACGAAGTTCTCCAGTTCTGAAATTTGTCCAAAGAGCTCTTGCGATTCCAATAAAATCAACAGGACCATGGTCATAATATCTTCTATCTTCAACAGAAATAACTGCATTAATATAATCTTTAGGTAAATCATTAAATGGAACATAATGCTCATCATCTGTCACTTTAGCTGTTCTAGTTAAAAGAGGTTCTTCATCTAAAGCTTTTGAATAAGTAACAAATCCTATAGTGCCTAGAATAATAATTGCTATTAAAATTAATATAAAAATAATTAATAAAAGTTTCCTAAATAATTTCATAAACACCTCTATATTCTTTTTTTCAATTATATATCAATAAATATGTTTTTACAATAATAAAAAAGTTAAGATTTTATGAATTTATATAATTCTATTTAATTTTTATTATTAATAATAAAATTTTCCTTCAACTTTTAAAATTGATGTGATATAATATCCAAAAAAGGAAAGAATAACGAAAAAATAAATATAATAATAGAAGGTCCGTCCCCTAATCCCTAAAAACAGGGATTGAAGGAACGTCCCCTAATCCCGGGAGGAGTTGTTATTATGTCATATATAGAATTTAAAAATGTATGTAAAGAATATAAAATGGGAGAAATTACAATAAAAGCATTAGATAACACAAACTTTTCAATAGAAAAAGGAGAATTAGTAGTTATTGTAGGTCCTTCTGGAGCTGGAAAAACAACAGCACTAAATATATTAGGGGGGATGGATAGTGTGACTTCAGGAGATGTAATAGTTGATGGAAAAAATGTAGCAAAATTAAAAAATAAAGAGTTAATCAAATATAGAAGAGAAGATATTGGTTTTGTATTTCAATTTTATAATTTAGTACAAAACTTAACAGCAATTGAAAATGTTGAACTTGCTACACAAATTTGTAAAGATTCATTAAGTCCAGATGATGTTATGGAAAAAGTAGGGTTAGCTGATAGAAAAAAGAATTTCCCATCACAATTATCAGGAGGAGAGCAACAAAGAGTTGCAATTGCAAGAGCTATTGCTAAAAATCCAAAACTATTATTATGTGATGAACCAACAGGTGCGTTAGATTATAAAACAGGTAAGCAAATACTAAAATTATTGCAAGATACTGCTAGAAAGGAAAAAATGACAGTTATTATAATTACTCATAATGGAGCAATTGCACCTATGGCTGATAAAATTATTAGATTTAAAAATGGAACTGCAGAAAGTATTGAGATAAATCAAAATCCAATTCCAGTAGAAAACATAGAATGGTAAATGGAACGTTAGGGACGTGCTAAATCGTTCCATTTTGGTACGATTTAGCACGTCCCTAACGTTTCATCCAAAATCTTGGAGGTGATACAAATGAAGGTTAAAAGGGCTTTGTTAAAAGATACATTCAAAGAAATCGTAAAATCATATAAAAGATTTATATCCATATTACTTATGGCTTTATTAGGTGTTGGTTTTTTTGCAGGATTGAGAGCTTCTTCACCAGATATGGTTGATTCTATTGATACATATTACAAAAACCAGAATGTATATGACATAGAAATAATGTCTACATTAGGTTTAACAAATGATGATATTAATACATTATCAAATATAGAAAATGTAGAGAATGTTTATGGAACATACAGTAAAGATGGAATAATAAAAACAACTGATAAAGAAATTGTTTCTAAAATTTTATGTGTAGATGATGTTAACAAACCTGTATTAGTAGAAGGAAGTATGCCAGAAAATGTAGATGAATGTGTTGTAGAAGAAGGTTTTCTAAAAGAAACTGATAAAAAAATAGGAGACACTATTGAGATTGAGCCAGAAAAGACAGAAGGGGAAGAGGAAGAATATCTAAAGAATAAAAGTTTAAAAATTGTAGGTGTTGTACAAAGTCCTTTATATATATCAAGAGAAAGAGGAAGTACAAAATTAGGAACAGGTGTAATTGATTACTATATATATAAATAAAGAAAATGTAAATTCAGAAGTATATACAGAAATATATATAACATTGGAAAATGCAAAAAAATACCAAACAGCTAGTAATAAGTATGAAGATTATGTGGAAGAAACTAAAAATAAGATAGAAGAGATAAAAGAAGAAAGGGAAAATGCAAGATATCAAGAGCTAATAAATGAAGCTAATGAAGAAATTGCTAAGGCAGAAGAAGAATTCAATACAGAAAAGCAAAATGGAGAGACACAAATTCAGGATGCAGAAAATAAAATTAATGAAGGAAAAGCACAAATAGCAAGTGCTGAATCTGAAATTAGTAGTAATGAAACTAAAGCTAAAAGAGAATTTGCAAATGCAGAAACACAAATAGAAAATGGTAAAACAGAGATTGCTAAAAATGCACTTAAATTAAATAATCAAAAAATAGAAGCAGAAAAAGGCTTTGCACAAGCAGAAGAGCAAAAAGCAGGTTTGCAAAGCACATTAGATAATATAAATAATGCAATTAAAATAACAGAAAATTCTATAGCTGAAAAGCAAGCCGAATTAGAAACAGCTGAGACAGATGAAGAAATTCAGGCAATAAATCAAGAAATTGCACAGTTACAAGCAAATAAGCAAGTATATGAAAATAATAGGCAATCAGTACAAGCAGGAATAACAGAGATAGATAATCAAATAACAAGTGGAAGAGCGGAATTGAAAAATGCAGAAGCACAGATTAATAATGCAAAAAGTGAATTAGCCAAAAAAGAAGCTACATTAAAGCAAACCAAAAGTAAAACAAATACACAAATTGCAAATGCAAAAAAAGAATTGGAATCTTCAAAACAAGAGATAGCAAATGCGGAGGCAGAATTAGAAAAGTCAAGAGCAGAATTTAATAGCAAAATAGAAGAAGCAGAAGGCAAATTAATAGATGCAAAAGAAAAAGTATCGGAAATTGAAAAGGCTAAGTGGTACATATTAGACAGAGAACAAAATGCAGGATATAGCAGTTATATACAAGATACGGAAAGCATAGAAAGTCTTAGTGTTGTATTTCCAATCGTATTTTTTGCAATTGCTACATTAGTATCGTTAACATCAATGACCAGAATGGTAGAAGAGCAAAGGCAAGAGATAGGAACTTTAAAAGCATTAGGATATAATAAATTTCACATCATGTTAAAATACCTAATTTATTCAAGTCTTGCATGTATAGTTGGTGGCGTAATAGGAATGAATATAGGATTTCAACTATTACCTAGAATTATATGGGATATGTATGAAATGATGTATACATTACCAGAATTTATTGTATCATTCAACCATCAGTATTCTTCATTAGGATTAGGATTAATATATATTTGCATTGTAGGAGCAACTTTATATACAATATTAAGAGAAGTAAAAGAGACACCAGCAAACTTATTAAGACCAAAAGCACCTAAATATGGAAAAAGAGTTTTATTAGAAAGAATCAACTTTATATGGAAAAGATTAAAATTTTCTCATAAAGTTACAGTAAGAAATATATTTAGATACAAAAAAAGATTTCTAATGACAATTATAGGTATTATGGGATGTACTTCATTAATACTTGCAGGATTTGGTTTAAAGGATTCTATATCTTCAATATTACCAAATCAATATGAAGATATATTTGACTATGATATTATGGTAAGTTTAAAAACATCATTATCTGCCGAACAAAAAAATAGTTATACAGAAGAACTACGACAGAAAGAAGAAATCAAAGATATATTAGAGACATATATGGAATCAGGAACAGCAGGAAAAGATGATAAAAGTGAAACAGTTCAAATTGTTGTACCAAATGATAAAAATGAAATCGACAAAATGATAAAACTAAGAGATGTAAAGACAAAAGAAAAATTTGAATTGTCAGAGGAAGGAATTATTATAACAGATAAATTGGCTGAATTAATAGGAGCAAAAGTAGGTGATACAATAAAAGTAACTACAAATGATGATATAGAAAAAGAAATAAAAATTGTAGGAATTACAGAGAACTATATTAGCCATTATGTATATATGTCAAAAGAATTATACCAGCAAATTTATGGAGAAGAATATAGTACAAATGTATTATTAATTCAAGATAATGATTTAACAGAAGAACAAGAAGAAACAGTAATGCAAGAAATGGTAGCTAAAAATGAAGTATCAACAGTAACTTTAACAAAAACTACAATGAAAACACTAGATGATACAATGAATTCTTTAAATTATGTAGTTGTAATTTTGATTATATCAGCAGGTCTATTGGCATTTGTAGTGTTGTACAATTTGTCTAATGTTAATATTAGTGAAAGAATAAGAGAATTGGCAACAATAAAAGTATTAGGATTTTATGATAGAGAAGTATATGATTATATAACTAGAGAAACAATTCTTTTAACAATAATAGGTATAGTGTTGGGATTAATAGCAGGATATTTCTTAAATTTCTATATATTAGGTACTTGTGAAATTAATATATTGAGATTCGAAAAAGTTATTTATCCATTAAGTTATGTATATGCTGTGGCAATTACATTAGTATTTTCAATTATTGTTAATATTGTTACATATTTTGCACTAAAGAAAATTGATATGATAGGAAGTTTGAAAAGTGTAGAATAAAATATAAATAAAAACCCCAGAGAAGACTGTGAAAGTCATCTGCTGGGGGAAAACAACGGTAAATCTTATTTATTATTAATAGATGTTACCGTTATGGTCGGAAGTATCCTATCTTTGCTTTTTTTGCAAAAAGCACAGTCATTTACTATCTGACCATATTTGTTTCTTAATTGATGCCCAGGGCATCTTTTTTCATCGCCCAAAGGGCAATTTGCTCCTGAAAACATAAGCTGTTTTCTCCTTTCAAAATGTAAAATATTTACGAGCTACAATTATATTATATAACATTTTATGTAAAATGTCAAAAAATAATTCGCAGTTAGATATTAACATATACGTTCTATAGAAAAAATTTAAGACTGTGAATATTAACGACTAAATAGTAACAAATTTTTAAATTCTTTGCAAAAAACTATACAAATTTAATGAGATAATGATATAATATGACCAATAGTGTAAATGATTACAAGAAGGAGGAAACGATGGGAAATATTGTATTATTAGATGAATTAACAATAAATAAAATAGCTGCTGGAGAAGTTATTGAAAGACCAGCATCAGTAATAAAAGAAATGGTAGAAAACTCTATAGACGCAGGAGCAACCAATATAACAGTAGAAATAAAAAATGGAGGAATATCATATATAAAAGTAAGTGACAATGGAAAAGGAATAGCCCAAGATGATTTAGAAATCGCATTTGAAAGACATGCAACTAGCAAAATAAGAAGTGCAGATGATTTAGATACAGTAACATCAATGGGGTTTAGAGGTGAGGCATTAGCCAGTATTTCAGCAATTGCTAATGTAGAAATGGTATCAAAAACACAAGATCAAGAAATTGGATATAGAGTGGTTGTAGAAGCTGGAAATATATTAGAAAAAGAAGAAACAGGTTGTAAAACAGGAACAACAATTACAGTAAGAAATCTATTTTTTAATACACCTGTAAGATATAAATTTCTAAAAAAAGATTACACAGAATCAGGATATGTAGAAGATGTAATAACAAGAATTGCATTAGTAAATCCTAATATTGCTATAAAATTAATAAATACAGGAAAAACTGTTATTCAAACAAATGGTAATGGAGATATAAAAAGTGTAATTTATAGCATATATGGAAAAGATATTGCAAATGGAATTATGGAAGTTTCATATAAATATGAAGATATAAACATTGTAGGTGTCGTTGGTAAACCAGAGATTGCTCGTTCAAATAGAACCAGACAATTATTTTTTGTAAATAAAAGATATATAAAAGATAAAACATTAACTGCTGCAACAGAACAAGCATATAAAGGATTAATTCCAATAGGAAAATTCGGATTTGTAATATTAAATATAGAAATGAATCCAGCAAAAGTTGATGTAAATGTCCATCCAGCGAAATTAGAAGTAAGATTTGAAGAAGAAAATAAAATATTCCAAGCAGTATATCATGCTATAAAAGATACTTTATTAAAAACAGAATTAGTAGCAAATTCAGAAAAAACATTACATCAGGAAAAAACAGAATTTTCAAGAGAGTTAACTTTTGAAGAAAGACTAAAAAATCTAAAAGAAGAAAAACAAGAAAGACAAAATACAGGAGGACTATTTGCATTCAGAAAACAAAATGAAAAACAAATTGAAAATTATACAGATGCAGAAAGTAAAATAAAAACAAATGCAATAGAAGAAGTATATCAAGAGAGAAATAATAAAACAGGTTCAAATATTATAGAAGATGTATATAATGCAAAAAATAATGTTGGAGATAATAACAAAGATGCAAAATTAAATATAGGACAACCTATTGATACATCAGACATATTAGCAAAACTAAAAGAGATGAAGAAAAACTTGGAAAGTGAATTAAAAGAAAAAAATGTTGAACTTAAAGGAGAAATAATAGAAGAGGAAAAAGAACATTATACAATAAATGCAGATTCTGAAGAGAATACTATATCTGATTTGGAAAATAGTGATGTTGAAACAAAAGAATCTGATGAGAACGAAAAAATGCAAGAAGAACCACAAAAAGTACAGGAAAATATAGAAGGAATTTCTATAATTTCAGAAGAAAATAATGATATTCAAAAAGAGGCAAATGAAGAAAATAATAATGAGACTCAAAACAGTGAGGACAATAAGAACGCGGAAAGTAATAATAATCAAGTAGATGCAAATAATAAAATAGAGAATGAAGAATCAACAAATAGTGAACAAACAGTGGATAACTCAGAAAAAAATAATGAGACAAAAGATGAGACAGATAAAATTATCGAACAAATAGAAAATCCAGAAATAAAACAAGAATTCAAAGAAATCAAAGAAAAAATGCAACAATTAAATGATAATCCTAAAGTAGTTTCAGATGATTTTAATGAAATGTATGCAAAACTATTTGGAAGATTGCCAATACAAGATGTAGAAGAACAAACAGAGAAAAAAGATGAAGAAACAGATGTTGATATATTAAAAGATAATGTATCAGTTTTTGAAGGAATAGAAGAATACCAAAAACCAACATACAAATTTGTAGGAATTGTATTTAAAACATACATAATAATAGAAATAGAACAGGAAATGTATATTATAGACCAACATGCAGCACATGAAAGAATTATGTACGAAAAAGTAAAAGAAAATTATTATAGTGAATCAAGCAAAGATTCTCAATTGCTATTATTACCAGATGTAATAACATTAACACATAAAGAAATGGATATAGCAAAAGATAATATGGAAATGTTTGAAAAAGCTGGATTTACACTAGAAGAATTTGGAGAAAATACAATTAAACTAACAGGAGTACCAACTGTTTGTATTGATTTAGATACAAAGGAATTATTTTTAGAAACATTAGATGAAATAAATACAGTAGCAAGAACAGCAAAACAAGAAAAAGAAGAAAAATTTATTGCAACAGTAGCATGTAAGGCAGCAGTAAAAGCAAATATGGCATTAGATAGAAAAGAGGTAGAAAGTCTAATGGACAAACTATTATCATTACCAAATCCATTTACATGCCCACATGGAAGACCAACAGCTATAAAAATGACTAAATATGATATAGAAAGAAAATTTGCCAGAAAATAAATATTTGAGTTTAGAAGGAGAAAAGAAATGACAGTAATTACAATTGTAGCAGTTCTGATATTTATAATCAGCATTATATGGATATGGCATAATCTAGGTAATATAGAAAAACCAAGAAAAATTATTTTCATAATAGTTGGCTTGCTAGTCATATATTTAATAACATTATTGATATATAATTTTTCTAATACAAATGTTATATATCCAAGCGAAGAAATTCAAAAGACAGTAAAAAATACATTACTTATCATTTTTACAGGTCTAAATTCTTTGATATTTTTACCATTTATAGCAAATTTATTTGATAAAATACTTGAAGAAGAAATAGAAAAAGACCAAGCTAAAAAAAGAATAGTAATAATTTTGATAATATTTGTAATATGCATATTTGCAGAAAAAGGATATCTAAAAAGTACACAAGAAGGAATAATAAATATATATAATGAGGTGCAAGATGCAGAAAAATAAAGTAATAGTAATATGTGGACCAACAGCATCAGGAAAAACAGCTTTATCAATAGAACTAGCAAAAAAAATAAATGGAGAAATAGTATCATGTGATTCAATGCAAATATATGAAGACATGAATATAGGGGCAGCAAAGCCTACACTAGAGGAAATGCAAGGAATAAAGCATTATTTGATAGGATATGTATCACCAGAAAAAAGATACAGTGTGGCAGATTATAAAAAAGATGCCAAAAAAGCAATAAAAGAAATTATAGAAAAAGGAAAAAATCCAATTGTTGTAGGCGGTACAGGACTATATATAGATAGTTTGATTTATGAAATTGAATATCAAGATATAAAATTAGATGAAGAATATAGAAAAAAATTAGAAGAGGAAGTTCAAGAAAAAGGACTAGAAACATTATATGAAAAAGCAAAACAAATAGATGCAAAAGCAATAGAAAAAATAAGTCCCACTGATAAAAAAAGAATATTACGCGTGTTAGAAATTTATCATGCAACAGGAAAAACAAAAACAGAACAAGAAATTGAATCTAGAAAAAAAGAAGTAGAATATGACTATAAAGTATTTGCATTAAACTGGGATAGAGAAAAGCTATATGAAAGAATAAATAAAAGAGTAGATATTATGTTTGAACAAGGATTAATACAAGAAGTAAAAAAAATTTTAAATAAATACAGTAAATTCCCAACAGCAATGCAAGGATTAGGGTATAAAGAAGTTGTAGATTATCTTAATGGAATATATACAAAAGAAGAAATGATAGAAAAAATAAAAATGGAAACTAGAAGATATGCAAAAAGACAATTGACGTGGTTTAGGAAAAATAAACAAACAATATGGCTAAATGCAGAAGATGGTATACAAAGAAACATTGAAATTATCATTAGGTCATTGGGGACGTGTTAAAATGGACAAAAAATGTCCAAAAGGGACACATCTCAGACGTTTTACAAAAAATATTTATAATGTATTAAATATAATTTTATTTAAAATTAGTTTTAATAGTAATACTATGAATATAAAAAGTGGATAGATTTCTTTAGAGGTATTAAAGCGTGTATTTTTGGTGTTTTCACACGTTTTTAACATTCAATCGAAAGGAATGATAAACAATTGGAAGAAGAGAAAAAAGAGTTTTTAGAAAAAGAACAAGAGAGAAAAAAGAAAAAATTAAATAAAAAAATAATTATATATATAGTTATAGGACTAATAGCAATATATCTAGCTTATACAATATATTTATTAATCAAGCAACCGACAGATATTTTCACAGTAGAAGAAGGAACATTGTATTCAGAAGAAACAGATGTAGGATATGTAATAAGAGATGAGACGATTATACAAGGACAAAATTATAAAAATGGAATGGAAAAAATAAAAACAGAAGGAGAAAAAGTTGCTGTTAATGAAGCAGTATTTAGATATTATACAAAAAATGAAGATTCATTGAAAGAAAAAATTGCAGAATTAGATACAAAAATACAAGAAGCAATGACTAATGAAACAGACTTATTTACAAGTGATATGAAATCTATAGAAACACAAATTGAACAAAAATTATTAGAAATAAGTAATGTTAATGATACAACAAGATTAGAAGAATACAAAAAAGAAATTAATGAATTGATTACCAAAAAAGCTAATATTGCTGGAGATTTAAGTCCACAAGGTTCATATTTAAAACAATTAATTGAAGAAAGAAAAAATTATGAGAATGAACTAAATTCCGGAGCTGAATATGTAAATTCCAGTAAAAGTGGAGTGGTATCATATAAAGTTGATGGATTAGAAGATGTGTTGAAACCAACAGAAGAATGTCTTTCTACTTTGACAAAAGAATATTTAGAAAGTTTGGATTTGAAAACTGGAAAAGTAGTGTCTACTAGTGAAGAAAGTGGAAAAATTGTTGATAATACATATTGTTATATTGCAACAGTAACAAATACAGAACAGGCACAGAGTGCACAAGTAGGAGATGATGTAAAAGTAAGATTGCCAAGTGGTTCAGAAGTTTCAGCAGAGATAACTTACATTCTACAAGAGGAAAATGGAGATAGAGTACTAGTTTTGAAAATAGAAAAAGGTGTTGAGGAATTATTAAGTTATAGGAAAATTTCATTTGATTTGATTTGGTGGAGTGAAACTGGATTGAAAATTCCTAATCAGGCTATTGCAAAACAAGATGATTTGGCATATGTGGTGCAAAATAGAGCTGGATATTTGAATAAAATTCTAGTTAAAGTAAAAGAAGAAGGAGAAAAATATTCTATTGTAGAACCATATGATACAGAAGAATTAAAAGAACTAGGATTTACAAATGAAGAAATAATATCATATAAAAAGATAGCACTATATGATGAAATAATATTAAATCCAGACTTAAGTAAAGTAGAATAGGCGATGTCGCCAATTTCAATAAGTTAATGGTTAGTAAAGAATGAGACTAAAAGGGAAATATATAATATAAAGTCATTCACAATTTTGTATAAGCTAAATTTTCAAAGAAATTCTGAAAGAAAAAGAGGTGTTCTTGCACTCAGACCCTCTCTTATCGAGAGTACCGTGCATATCACACCTTTTTTTCTTTAAGAATTTCTAATTCAAATTTAGATACGCAAAATCGTTCATTTTTTATATTATATATTTCCCTTATAGCATTTTTTACAATATTTAACTTAATGAAATTGGCGACGTACATCCATTCCACGTCACATAACAAAATAGAAAAAATATATTATATATGATTTTATATTATGAGCTAAATATTACAAAAATGTTACAAAAATATTAAAATAATATTACATTTTAAAAAACTATTGACATATTAGGAAAAAAAGTAGATACTTAGTACAAATGAATACAAATGAAGTAAATTAGGAGGTTTTTTTATGTCAGGAGCATTAATGGATAAAGTTTGGGGACTATTTGGAATGGACTCAGCTGAACCAGAAGAATATGAAGATGAAGATATCTATGATTATGAAAATGAAGAAGAGGAAGAAGATAAAAAAATATTTGGAAAAAGAAATAGCAATAACAATAAAGTTGTAAATATGCAACAAGGACAACCAAACGCAATAAAGATGGTTATATCTCAACCAACAACATTTGAGCAATCAGATGAAATTTGTAGTTTCCTAAAAGAAAGAAAATCAGTTATTGTAAATTTAGAATATGTAAATAAAGATGTAGCAAGAAGAATTGTAGATTTTATAAGTGGAGGAGTATATGCCTTAGATGGATATATTCAAAAAGTATCTAATTCTATATTCTTAGTAGCACCATCAAATTATGAAATTACAAACGAAATGGCTAGAGAAGAAATAAAAAGCAAGCTATCAGTTTCATGGCTTAAAAACAATGGATTAAATTAGTTAAAAAAATCAAGGGGTCTTTGTGCCTTTCTGTAAGGAGGAAATATGATTACACCATTAGATATAGAAAATAAAAAATTCTCTAAACAAATGATGAATGGATACAATGTAGAAGAAGTAGACGATTTTTTAGATGACTTAACATTAGACTATAGCAAAAACTATAAAGAAGTAACTGAATTAAAAACAAAAGTAGATGAATTAACTAAAAGTTTAGAGCATTATAAAACAATTGAAAAAACATTACAAGATACTTTGGTTATGGCACAAACCACAGCAGAGGATATAAAAAATGTAGCTAAACAACAAGCAGATCAAATAATAAATGAAGCAAAAGGTTCAGCGAAAAAACAAGCAGAAGAGTTAGAAAATGAAATAACACTAAAAACAAAAGAATTAGATGATGTAAAAAAACAATTTGATATATACAAAGCTAAAATGGAATCACTTTTAATATCTCAATTAGAATTATTAAAAGATGTTAACAAAGAAGATTAATCTTATAAGAAATACTAAAAAATAGATTTTAGATTTGGAACAAAAATAAATTAAATATTAATTACTAAAGACTATCTAAAAAAATTAGATGGTCTTTTTGTACATTACAAAACAGGTAATATATTACAAAACTGTTAAATGTATGTTACATTTCTATTAATTCTATTGACTTTGAGCGAAAATGGTTTAAAATGTTAATAGTAAAGAAAGGTTTTAATATGAGAATAATATCAGGAAAAGCAAGAGGAACAAAATTATATACATTAAAAGGTGAAAATACAAGACCAACATTAGATAGAGTAAAAGAATCACTATTTAATATTATTCAAAACAGAATACAAGACTCAACCTTTTTAGATTTATTTTCTGGAAGTGGAGCAATTGGTCTAGAAGCATTAAGCAGAGGAGCAAAAAGAGCTATCCTATGTGATAAATCAAAAGAGGCTTGTGAAATAATGAGAAAAAATACAGAAAAGACACATTTTGAAAATGAAGCAATAATATTTAATACTGATTTTAGAAATCTTATACAAGACAAAATAAATGAAAAAATAGATATTGTTTTTTTAGATCCACCATATGAAACTAACTTTGCAATTGAAGCTACAAAGCTAATAATAGAACAAGAATGCTTAAACGAAGATTCAATTATAATAATAGAGACAGATGATAAACAGAGAATAATAGAAAAAATAAATAATATAGATTGTGAGATTGAAGATATTAGAAAATATGGAAGAGCATATCTTATATTCTTAAAAAAATATAGGACTTAGAAAGGGGCAAAACCATGGAGATTTTTACACTATTAGAAACTTTAGAGGATTTATTAGAAAGAAGTAGGAATTTACCTTTTTCTGCCAAAAGTGTTGTAGATAAAGATGAAATGTTAGATTTAATAAAAGAAATTAGAATAAAATTACCAGATGAATTAAAACAAGCAAAATGGGTAAAAGAAGAAAGACAAAGAATATTAGTAGAAGCACAAAAAGAAGCAGATGGAATAGTAAAAGAGGCAGAAAATAGAATAATAGCAATGATAGATGAACACGAAATTACAAGAAAAGCATATGATCAAAAAACAGAAATCATAGAAACAGCAAACGAAATGTCAAGAGAAATATCAAAAGGAACAAAAGAATATGCAGATAGTTTATTAGGGAATACAGAAGAAGTAATGAAAGAAACATTAGAAAAACTAGAAACAAACATTTCAGAAGCATTAAAATTAATGGAAATTTCATTGCAAGATACTATAAAAACTATACAAAATAGTAGAAAAGAATTAAAATAGTAATCAGAAGTCAGATTCAGAAGTCAAAGAAACTAGGACTTTTGATTTCTGACTTTTAATAAATTATAGAAAGTGATTAAGGTGCTTAGGCTCAAAGAGAAAATAAAATATTTTATTTTCAAAAGAAAAATCAAGTTTTTCTTATTCGATTAGAAACAACGTTACATATAAAAATTGCTACGCAATTTTTCGCGTCGACAAATTTTTACATTTCTTTAAAAACTTAAATAAATATAGTAAAATTAGAAATGTAGAGAAAAGTTTTCGCGAAGTGAATTTTATACGTTTGTGTGGCAGAAGGGATGATAGAAATGGCAAAAAAAAGAAGATACAAAAAAAGCAAAAAAACAGCAAGTAAATTAGATTTAGCTATTGTAGTTATAATTATGCTAAGTTTATTATTAGGTGTTTTAATATATACTAAATCTGGAGTAATTGGTGCAAAATTAAATGAGATATTAGGAGGAATGTTTGGGATAATGCAATATATACTTCCAATAGGAGGTTTTGCAATAGGAATAAAACTTGCAACAGATGAAAGAGACACATTGACATCTAAACTTATACAATATGTAATATTTATTGTCAGTTTATCTGTCTTGTTTAGTGTATTCCAGATTTCTAGTGGAGAATTACAATCAGGAAAAGAACTATCAGAAGTAGTAAAAGATGCATACTATTTAGGCTCACAAAGTAAAGGAGGAGGAGCAATAGGTGCAGTAGCAGCAGTTCCATTAGCAAAATTATTAGGAGATGTCGGAGCAGTAATACTTTGTATAGGAATAGCGGTTGTATTTTTAGTTTTCACATTTGGAATAAGTATGACAGATTTAATAAATAGATTTGTAGAAAGATTTGAAGAGAGAAAAGAGGAAAGACTAGAAGAAAGAGAAGAAAGAAAAAAAGAAAATATAAAAGAAACAGCTCAAGAGAGAAGAAAAAGAGAACGTGAAGAAAGAATGGAAGAAAGAGCAAGAATAAAAGCAGAGAAGATAGCAAAAGCAAAAGAAGAAAAAGAACAAATGGAAAACCAAATAAAGATTAATTTTGGAGGAAGAATACTAGATGAACAAGAAAATCCAAAAAAATTAAAGAAATATGATCATTCAAAAGATGATTTAGAACCATTAACAAGAGATAGTAAAAAACAAATGGAACCAGATGTTATAGAAAACAATTTATTTAAACAAGAAGAAGAAAAGAAAGAAGAAAAGAAAAGAGAAGTTCTTCAACTAGAACATGCAATGGTAGTTGAAGATGAACATTATGAATACCCACCAGTAGAATTATTAAGTAAAGCTAAAGCAAAACCACTAAAAGGAGGGGCAAAAGCATTAACAGACACAGCTACTAAATTACAAAAAACCCTATACAGTTTTGGAGTATCAGCAAAAGTAGAAAATGTTTCAGTGGGACCAGCAATTACAAGATATGAATTAAAACCAGCAGAAGGTGTAAGAGTTAGTAAAATTGCTAATTTAGCAGATGATATAGCTCTAAATCTAGCAGCAGAAACAATAAGAATAGAAGCACCAATACCAGGAAAACAAGCAGTTGGAATTGAAGTTCCTAATAAAGAAAAAGAAACAGTACACTTAAGAGAAGTACTAGAAAGTGAAGAATTCCAAAACAATAAATCAAAACTAACAATAGCATTAGGAAAAGATGTAGCAGGTAACCCACAACTTGCAGATATTGCAAAAATGCCACATGTATTAATAGCAGGTAGCACAGGATCTGGAAAAAGTGTATGTATAAATACAATAATAACAAGTATAATATATAATGCCAAACCAAGTGAAGTAAAATTGGTAATGGTAGATCCAAAAGTAGTTGAATTATCTGTATATAATGGAATACCACATCTATTAATACCAGTTGTAACAGACCCTAAAAAAGCAGCAGGAGCATTGGCTTGGGCTGTTCAAGAAATGGATGACAGATATAATAAATTTGCAACAAAAGGGGTAAGAGACTTAAAAGGATATAATAAATTAATAGAAAAAGAAGAAGGAGTAGGAAAACTTCCTCAAATAGTAATCATAGTTGATGAGTTAGCAGACTTAATGATGGTAGCAGCAAAAGATGTTGAAGAAGCAATATGTAGATTAGCACAAAAAGCAAGAGCAGCAGGAATGCATCTAGTAATTGCAACACAAAGACCATCTGTTGATGTAATCACAGGATTAATAAAAGCAAATATTCCATCTAGAATTGCTTTTGCAGTATCATCACAAGTAGACTCAAGAACAATATTAGATACAGTAGGAGCAGAAAAACTTTTAGGAAAAGGAGATATGTTATTTTTCCCTTCTGGAGCACCAAAACCTTCAAGAGTACAAGGAGCATTTGTATCTGATGAAGAAGTAGAAAAAATAGTAGACTTTGTAAAATCTAATGGAACAGCTACATATAGTGAAGACATATTGGAAAGTATAGAAAATAGTAATAAAACAGATAAAGAATTAGCACAAGAACAATCAGAAGATGATGAAACAGATCCATTTTTAATGGACGCAATTCAAACAGTAGTAGAAACTGGACAAGCATCAACATCATTTATACAAAGAAGATTTAAAGTTGGATATGCAAGAGCTGGTAGAATTATAGACCAAATGGAAGAAAGAGGAGTAATATCAGGATATCAAGGAAGTAAACCTAGAGAAGTACTAATGACTTTAGACAAATTAAATGAACTTAAAATGGGAAGTAGTACTACAACAGAATAGGGATTTAGGGACGGTCCTAAAAATCCCTAAAATCAGGGAACAGGGGACGGACCTTGTAACGCCTTAAGAATTGCAAAATTCTTTTTAGCCATGAATTCAAATATCAAAATATACGGAGAGATATAATGAAAAAAGAAGGAAATATTACTATTTTGAAAAAATCTTGCCGTTAGAAGAAAATAATTTGAAAATACAATGAATTAGGGATTTGTTTCAAAGTTTCTAAAAACAGGAATTTAAAGGTCTATCCACTAAGACTCTAAAAGAAAGGAGAGGAAAATGCAAAAGAAAAAAGAAAAGCTATTAAATAAAATAGTAAAGAGAGATTATAAGAATGAACTTGAAAGTATATTAGAAAAGAAAACCTTTGATGAAAATGCGAAAAATCTTCTCCTTAATATATTATACAAAATAGAAAGTTCATATAAAGATTATGAGAAAGTAAAAAGACATGTAGAAACAAAGGAAGAATATATCACAAGATTTATTACAATGATAAAAGAAAATTGTGAAAATATTAAAATATGTAGAATGAATTCAGAAGCAAATGAAATCTTAGGAGACAGAACATTTTTAGTAGAGAAAGATATAAAAAGAATTATATGTTATCCAATAGAAAGAAAATTATTATATTGTATAGCAAAAATAAGTAAAAACGACAAAATCATAAAAGATGATTATCAAATAATCGACAAGACTTTATCAAATGCTATTAATTTTGGAAATAATATTGATACAGTCGAACCATTAAGAGACTTTAATGGATATTCTTGGACAACAATTAGAAATGAAATAGAAAGTGTTAATTATAATCTGTTATATCAAAATTTAAGAATGTTATTAGGATATGACTTTTTAGAAAAATGGATAGACAATAAAGAATTTATAATAGATTATATGGAAATGTTTAAAATTAGATTTGAAGAAAAATATGGAGCAAAAAATCAAAAAGATTTTATAACAATAATGAAAAAATTATCAATGCTTTTAGAATTAAAATATAATCCAAAAGAAAGAGAAGAATATGAAAAACAAAAGAAAGAAATTGAAGAAAAATTAGATAAGATTGATAATAGACAACAATTTATACAAATGATAACAGATCAAAAAAGAGAACTAACAGAAGAAATAAAAATCATAGATGAAACTGTAAATAATAAAGAAATGCTTCAAAAAGAATATATAAAAAGAAATGAAAAATTACCATTGCAGAAAAAAATATTTAGTGCAAGAATATTATCTAAATTAATGGCTGATGAAAGAGCAGAAAAAATAGAAGAAATAGAAAGACTTAATCAATTAATGAATCCTAAAAAATTTGTACAATACAAAAAGGAATTAGAAGAAAAATATGAATATTTAAAATTATTAGATATAAAAGACTTAGAAAAAGAAATAAATAAAATGACAATTAAATTACAAAAAATCTTTTTAAAATGTTATAAAACAATCATTAGTAAAATTGAAAATAAATCTGAAATATTAGATTATATTTATGAATTTAGATATTACTGCTTACTTCCTTTTAGTGAAGAAAAAAATATAAATGAAGTTGAGGAATTAGACAAAGAATTAAAAGAAACCAGAGAGATATTAATAAAAAAAGCACAGGAATTAAAAGTGATAATTCCAATATCTAAAAAAGAAGAAATAGATGATGAAATATTAAAAAACATCTTTAATATAAGAGCAATTTCATTAGAAGAAATCTATATAAAACTGATAAAGGAAAAAGATAAATATTATATTCAATTTTTTGATGATGATGTTTTTGAAGAAAAAATAGAAATAAAAGAAATGGGAAATATAAATAAAAAGGATTTAGAAATAAAGTTTAATAAAAAGATAAAAATTTTTACTTAAATAAGGGTTAATATGTGCAATTTATAATTTAAATGCTTTATAACAATGTATATATATTAATATTTCATGAATTTCTCGGCTCAATACGAAAGATAAGAAAATCTAAAATAATTTTATGGCACCCTTTCACTTAGCCCTCGCTATGCTCGGCGCGAACATTTACAATATATTAGAAAGTTACAAAAACTTTCTAATATATTAAAATTAGTTGTACACAATTTTACTTACGTAAAATTGGCACACGAACAAAAACGCGACATATTAGTTAGCTAAAATGATAAAGTGAATAAATCATGTCGCTTTTGTTCTAAAAATTATTTAAGATTTTCTAATCATTCTCCAATCACATTCGAAATTCATTCAATATTAATATATATACATTCTATAAAATAAATTTGAGGATGTAAATAATAATGTTAACATTCACAATTTCAAAATTGCTAGGTAGAATGTTGATAGATTAATATTCTATAAATTTTTAGTACAAGGAGGAATCTTATGAAAGTTACATTTTTAGGAGCAACTAGAACAGTAACAGGGTCAAATTTTTTAGTTGAAGGTGCTGGTAAAAAATTTTTGGTTGATTGTGGTATGTGGCAAGGAAAAGCTGAACAAGAAATGGAAAATAGTCAAGAATTTGAGTTTAATCCAACAGAAATAGACTTTATGCTTTTAACACATGCACATATAGACCATTCAGGAAGAATACCTAAATTATATAATGAAGGATTTAGAAATAAAATATATGCCCATAAAGCAACATGTGATTTATGTGCATTGATGTTACCTGATAGTGGACATATACAAGAAACAGAAGCAGAATGGAAAAATAAAAAAAGAAAAAGAAAAGGTGAAGAACCAATAGATCCAATATACACAGCAGAAGATGCACTAAGATGTTTGGAAATATTTGAACCTGTCCAATATGATCAAATTATAGAAATAACACCAGAAATACATGTGAGATTTAATGACGCAGGACATATGTTAGGTTCAAGCATAATAGAGATGTGGGTAAAAGAAGGAGATAAAGAAACCAAGACAGTATTTACTGGAGATATTGGAAATAATGATATACCACTTCTAAGTCCTCCAACGATGATAGAAGATACAGATTTTCTTGTTATGGAATCAACATATGGAAGCAGATTACATATGAGAAATGATGAAAAAGCACAAATCTTTTTAGATGTAGTTTCAGAAACATTAGACAATGGAGGAACAGTTGTAATTCCATCATTTGCAGTTGGAAGAACACAAGAAATATTATATGAAATTAATAATTTAAAAGATGAACATGATGACGATGAATTTAGAAGAAAATATAAAAGATTAATGAAAGTCCCAGTGTTTGTTGACAGTCCTCTTGCAATATCTGCAACAGAAGTATTTAGAGAAAATACAGAACTATTTGATGAAGAAACAAAAGAAGAAATAATGAGAGGAGATAACCCACTAGAATTTCCAGGATTAAAATTTACAAGAACAGCAGAAGAATCAAAAGAACTAAATGAAGACCAAACACCAAGTATAATAATATCAGCAAGTGGTATGTGTGAAGTAGGAAGAATAAAACATCATTTGAAACATAATTTGTGGAATCCTAAAAGTACAATACTTTTTGTTGGTTATCAAGCACCAGGAACATTAGGATATAGTATAGTAAATGGAGCAAAAACAGTAAAAATATTTGGAGAAGAAATTGCAGTAAATGCAAGAATAGAATATATAGAAGGATATTCAGGACATGCTGACCAAGAATTATTAATGAATTGTATATATTCTTATATAAAGAAACCAAAACATATCTTTTTAGTACATGGAGAACCAGAATCTCAAGATGTATTAGCTGATAAGATTATAACAGAAACAGGTATAGGGGTTACAATACCAGAATTTGGAGAAACTTACGAGTTTAATGATGAAATAGTAATGACTAATAAGATACAAAGAAAAGTAAATAAAACTATTAAGTCAGAAGTATTACAAAGATTAGGAAAACTAAAAGACGAGTTAAAAGATATGGAAGTCTATGTAAATCAAGATTTACAAGATGAAAATTTGAGAGATGAAGACATATTCAGAATTAATGAAAAGATAAAAGACTTAGAAAAACAGATTTTGAATGTGATTGAAGGATAATATTTAAAAAGATAATTACAATTTGGGCTATGTCAAATTCTATTTAAGATACGATAGTGTATACATATATGCTTCCATGCCTTATGAATTTGTATTTTTGAAAGCTAAGTTATAAATAACTAATAAAAGGAGAAAATAAAATGGAAAATAAGTATTTAAATGAAGCTATTATTGGAAATAAAAAAATGTTAGTAACATTTACTTCAAAAGGAGAATTACAAAGATTATATTTTCCTTCAAGAGAAAATAGGCAATATATAAATTTTTTCCATACAGGAGTAAAAGTAAATAATTCTGATTTAATATATTTACATGATGATATAAACAATGTATATAAACAATATTATGACACAGATACAAATGTCCTAAACACAGAGATTACCAACACATATTTTAATTTGACAATGTTGCAAACTGATTGTGCATTAATAAAAGAAGATAATGTATTATTAAAAAGATATACATTTATAAATGAAAGTAAAATCGATTTAGATATAGGATTTTATATACATTCAGAGCTATTATCAAGTGAAAATAACCATGTAAGTTGTAAAGTAATAGATAATGGAATGTTTCAATATTCGCATGATTTTGTTGTATCAACATTTGCAAAAGAATACAAAATAGATAAACATCAAATAAATGGAAGTAAAGAAACAATAAAAAGAACAGAAATACATGATAAAGATTACATCGGAATGTCAAATGATTCAAGTATAAGCTATAATATAGGAACAATACATCCAAATGAAAAGAAAACAATTGAAATATGTATTTTAGTTGACGAAAATAAAAACGTATCAGAAATAGAAGATGAAATAGATAGAATAAGAAGAAAAGATTTAAATAAAGAATGTACAGCCACAAGAGCATATTGGAGAAAATATGTAAAAACACATAATGGCTTAAACTTGAAAGAATCAGAAAATAGTTATGAAGAAAAAATATATGAAATTTATAAAAGAACAATCTTATTATTACCATTATTAACAAATCAAGAAACAGGAGGAATCATAGCTTCACCAGAAATAGACGAATATTTTACCAAATGTGGAAGATATGCTTATTGCTGGCCAAGAGATGCAGTATTTATTACAAGAGCAATGGATATTTTAAACATGCAAAAAGAAACAGAGAAATTTTATAAAGTATTTTGTAAAAAAACACAAAGTAAAAACGGAATGTGGGAACAAAGATTTTTCACAGACGGAAAATTAGCTCCTTGTTGGGGATATCAAATAGATGAAACAGCAAGTGTAGTATATGGAGTTTATGAACATTACAAATATACAAAATCAGATAAATTCTTAAAAGACAATTTAAAGATGTGTGAAAAAGCAGTAGACTTTTTGAAAAAATATGTGAAACAATGGCTAGAAATAAAAGATCAAAAAGAAGATATAGTAAAAGAAGAAATAGAAAAAAGTAGTTATGCTAATAAAGAAAAAATACATGTAAGCTATGATATTTGGGAAATGCATGAAGGAATCCATCTTTATTCATTAGCAAGTATATATTCAGCTTTTGAATGTATAATGAAAATGTATAAAATATTAGATAAAAATATATCTGATTTTGATAATAATAGATTAAAAGAAGAAAAAGTATCAAAAACAGAAAAAGAACTTAAATACCTTCAATTAGAAATTAAGAAATTTATAGATGAAAAATTATATGACAAAGAAACTAATTCTTATTTTAGAAATACAGAAGATAAAAAAATGGATATAAGTATATTGGGAGCAATAGAACCATTTAATGTGTTTAAACCTAAAGAAAGAAAAGTATTGAATACTGTAGAAAAAATAAATTTGAGTCTTAGAACTTATACTGGAGGTTATCAAAGATTTGAACAAGACCATTATATGAATGGAAATCCATGGCCAATCGCAAATTTGTGGATGACTTTATATTACCTTACTGCAGGTGAAAAGACAAAAGCAAAAGAAACTTTTGACTTTGTAGTAAAAACAGCAGGAAAACATTATTTCTTGGGTGAGCAGATTGATAATAATACTTTAAAACCAAACTGGGTAATAGGTTTAGGTTGGAGTCATGCAATGTTTATAATTGTGTTAGAGAGGTTGTATAAAAATAAATATTAAACAGTAGAAAATAGTAAAAATAATAAAGCAAATAGTAATATAAATAGCAAGAATTTTCTTGCTATTTTTATTTGCATATAGTAAAATGTAAAAGAAAGATAAAAAGAGATAGGAAGTGGTAGATGATGAAAAAATTACCATATGGGATAAGTGATTATGAAAGATTAATAGAAAATAATTATTATTATATAGATAAAACAATGTATATAGAAAAATTAGAAAATTTGTCAGAACCATATATTATGTTCTTACGACCAAGAAAATTTGGGAAAACATTATTTACAAGTGTTTTAGAAAATTATTATGACATAAAAAAAGAAGAAAAATTTCAGAGATTATTTGGAAAAACATATATAGGAAGAAATCCAACTAAGCAAAGAAATAGTTATCATATATTAAGATTTAATTTTTCAGGGATAAATACGAAAAATGAAACAACAACAATGGCAAGTTTTAAAAGAGAAATTACATCTTCTATAAAAGTTTTTATTGAAAAATATGATTTAGATTTTTATATAAATGAAGAAAGTGAACCAGAAGATATATTAGATAATTTATTTAAAGCATTTTTTATACAAAAACAAAATGAAAAAATATATGTAATAATAGATGAATATGACCATTTTGCAAATGAGCTATTAGGATTTAGAACAAACCAATTTAAAAGTTTAGTTTCAAAAAATGGACAAGTGAGAAAATGGTATGAAATACTTAAAAAAGGAACAGAAAATGTAGTAGATAGAATATTCATAACAGGAGTTGCTCCTATAACATTAGATAGTATGACATCAGGATTTAATATCAGTTCAGACAAATCTCAAGATGAAAGATTTAATGAAATGCTTGGCTTTACAGAAACAGAAGTAAAAGAAATAGTGAAAGAACAAAATATAAATAAAGAAATGCAAGAAAAAATATTACCAATAATGGAGAAAAATTATGACGGATATAAATTTTCTTTATATGGAAAGGAAAAAATATATAATTCAAATATGTGTTTATACTTTTTAAACAGTTATATAGAATTAGGAAGAATACCAGAAAAACTAATTGATGTAAATATAGCAAGTGACTACAATAAAATAGGAAGTATTCTTAGTTTATGTGAAAATGAAAATAGGTTAGATATAATAGAGAAAACTATCTTGGAAGAAAAATTATCAACAAAAATAACACAAAAATTTAATCCAGAAATAAGATTTGGAGAAAGAGAATTATTATCTATGTTATATTACTTGGGTTATTTAACGATTGTTGGAGAAAAATTAGGAAAAGTAGAATTAAAAGTACCAAACCAAGTGATGAAAGAAATATACGCAGAATACTTTTTGGAATTAATAGAAAAACAAACAGAATTGAGAATAGAAGAAAGTGAATATGATAAAATATTACAAGAAATAGCATTAGAAGGAAAAATAGATACTTTTGTAAAAACTGTAGAAAAATATTTAAAAAATTTATCAAATAGAGACTATGAACGATTTGATGAAAAATATATCAAGCTATTATTTTATAGCATAGCAATGAACTTTGATATATATAATATAAAATCAGAAATGGAAATAGAAAGAGGATATAGCGATTTAATAATCTCTCCAAGAGAAAATGAAAAAGGTAAAGGTTACTATTCTATAATAATAGAATTTAAATATCTAAAAAAAGAAGATGAGAAAAAATTAGTAATTGAGCAAAAAGAAGCAAAGCTTCAATTAGAAAAATATTGTGATACACGTTACATTAAAGATATAAAAAAATTAGCTAGATACACAATAGTTGCGATAAATGATAAATTATATGTGGAAGAAATACAGAAAAATTGATTATATACAATATTGCTTGTGTAATATTGTACATAAACAAAGAGATGACATGTTAATTCTGTATATGTGAAAAATGTTCCTAGAGTTCAATACGTCTTTTTGTTGACCGTTTACTTTTGAATGTCTTCAAAACAATTCTTTTGTAAATAATGAATTCTTAAGAACAATAGCATCAATACATTCTTAATGATAAAAAAAGAT
>CALXJV010000001.1 GCA_944388715.1 uncultured Clostridia bacterium | reverse complement strand
GTCAACTTGTGGAAAAATTCCATATGTAAGTACATTTGCAGTTTTTTCAGCAGGAAGAGCTTATGACCAGATACGTTCAAGTATTTGTTATCCCAAATTAAATGTGAAGATATGTGCTACACATTGTGGAATTACAGTAGGAGAAGATGGAGCAACACATCAAATGTTAGAAGATATATCATTAATGAGAACATTACCAAATATGACAGTAATGTCAGTATCTGATGATGTGGAAACAAAATGGGCTATAGAAGAAATATCAAAAATAGAAGGACCAGTATATGTGAGACTTGCAAGACTTGCTACACCTATTATTTATGAGAATGACCAAAAATTTGAAATAGGAAAAGCTGTTCAAATTGGAGAAGGAACAACTGCAACAGTATTTGCAACAGGAGTAACAGTATCAGAAGCATTAAAAGCCAAGGAAGAACTAGAAAAAGAAGGAATACACATCAGAGTTGTAGATGTTCATACTATTAAGCCAATTGATAAAGAAATGATTATAAAATCCGCAAAAGAAACGAAGAAATTGATTTCAATTGAAGATCACAGTATTATTGGAGGATTGGGAAGTGCAATAGCAGAAGTTTTAACAGAAGAATATCCATGCAAATTAATTAGAATGGGAATAAAAGATACCTTTGGAAAATCAGGAAATGCAGTGGAATTGATGAAGTATTTTGGATTGACAAGTTCTGCAATCATAAAAACTATAAAAGAGGACAATTAAAAGGTTGAGCTAGAAGTGCTAAAATATAGTAAAAATACAAATGAAAAGGAAAGGAATAAGAAAAAGATATGGAAGATAAAAAAGATGAAAAAGTAAATAAAATACAAAATTCAATTATGAATAGTTTGGCAAATATTTATCAAAAAGCGGAGGAAATTGAGAAAGTTGACAAAGAGAAAGCTGATTGGATTTTAAAAAGAGTAGAAGAAATAAGAAAAGATATATCAGATAATCAGACACAGCCAATAGAATTTTTAAGTGAAATTATGTTATTACAAACAGAAATTATGAATTATTTGGACTCTGAAAATTATAAACAAGTAGGTATAAATCCTGAAAATAGATCAAATAATACAATACAAGATGAATTACTTTCTTGTGGACAACAAACTATAAGTGAAGAAGATAAGAGAGCATTATTGCAAAATCAAGATGAAATTTTAGAAGATGAGAAAATGCAAGAACAAAATCAAGATGAATGTACAGAAATGCAAATTTATATACCTAAAAAGAAACATTTTTGGCAAAAAATATTAGATAAGATTTTAAATATCTTTCGTCAACCAAAACAAGTTAGACAAAATGAGCTAGGTTGAGACAAAAAGTAAGATAAAAAATATCCAAGTTGTTTAGTATATGGAATAAATTTAAATGATGAAGTTTTACATATAGTATGTGGACTAAATGAAATAGAACTATGGATAATTACTGCATATTATCCAGATAATATAAAATGGGAAGAGGACTTGAAAAAAAGAAAGGGGAAAAAGTAATATGAATTGTTTTATGTGTAAAGGAGATTTAGAAAATAAAAATACAACATTTATGGTTGAATTAGATAATTGTATTATTATTATTAAAAATGTGCCATCTCAAGTATGTAAACAATGCGGAGAAGTATCATATAGTAATGAGGTTGCAAAACAATTGGAAAAACTAGTAAATTCAGTAAGAAATGCAATTACAGAGATTACAGTAATTAATTATACAGAAAAAGTTGCATAAAAAGACTATTCACTTAGCAAAAAGTTGGGTCAGGTCGTTTTACTGTTATGTGAATTTTGTGTGAATTTTTGAAAATAAAGAAAAATGAAGAAAAATGATAGAAATTGTAAAAAAACCAACAATTTCTATCATTTTTTTACATAAAAACTATTGCAAATTTTATTCTTTATTGTTATGATTAGATAGAACAAAGTATATAATAGAATATTATGCAAAAAAATAAATAAGGAGAGCAAAAGATGATAGAATTTAGGAATGTTACAAAAACATATGATACAGGAACTAAAGCAGTAAAAAATGCAAATTTCAGAATAGACAAAGGTGAATTTGCTTTTTTAGTTGGGTCTTCAGGAAGTGGTAAATCAACATTAATAAAATTAATTCTAAAAGAAGAAGAGCCAACATCAGGAAACATTATAATCAATGGAAAAGACACAACATTTTTGAAACCAAACAGAATTCCATATTTAAGAAGAAGTATGGGAGTTGTATTTCAAGATTTCAGACTTTTACCAGATAAAACAGTATATGACAATGTAGCTTATGCAATGTATATTGTAAGAGCAACACCAAGACATATCAGAAGACAAGTTCCAATGGTACTTTCATTAGTTGGATTAAGTGGAAAAGCAAAAATGTATCCAAATGAATTATCAGGAGGAGAGCAACAAAGAGTGGCATTAGCAAGGGCTTTAGTTAATAATCCATCAATGTTAATTGCAGATGAGCCTACAGGAAACTTGGATCCAGATACAGCATGGGATATAATGAATTTATTAAATGATATCAATATGAGAGGTACAACAGTAGTTGTTGCAACACATGCTAAGGATATAGTAGACAAAATGAAAAAAAGAGTTATTCATATTAGAAAAGGTGAAATAATAAAAGACGATAAAAAAGGTGGGTATGAACTGTGAAATATAATAGATTAGGTTATTTAATAGGAGAAGGATTTAGTAACGTATTTAAAAACAAAAAGTCTACAGGTGCATCATTAATGATAATGTGTGCAACTATGATTATATTTGGTGTGTTTTTAATATTAAGTGAAAATATAAATCATTTTGTACAAGAAGTTGAGTCTGCACAAGGAATCCAAGTATTTGCCACAGATGAAGCTACAGATGAGCAGATACAACAATTAGGAGAACAAATAAAGCAAATAAATGGAGTAAATACTATAGAATATAAATCAAAAGAAGCTGCATTAGACCAAATGAAGGAAAAGTTTGAAGAAAACCAAGATTTATTAGCTGGATATGAAGGAGAAAATAATATTTTTACAGCTTCTTATGTAGTAACATTAACAGACTTAAACTTAAGTGGGCAAGTACAAGATGAAATATCAAAATTAGAAAATGTAAAGAAAATTACAAGTTCAGATGAAACAGTATCAACATTAATTGATTTAGCTAATGGAATAAAAATAGTTACAGGAGTAATTTTAGTATTATTGATATTTATTTCAATATTTATTATTGCAAATACAATAAAATTAACTGTACATGCAAGAAGAAAAGAAATATCAATTATGAAATATGTTGGTGCAACAAATGGGTTTATAAGATGGCCATTTATAGTAGAAGGTATGATTATAGGAATAATAGCAAGTGCGATTTCTATTGTTATAGTTGCTGTTGCATATAACTTTATTGCTGAACAAATGGCAGGTTCTCAATTTATGAAAACAATAGGAGTAACCTTAGTTGGATTCTCAGATATGTTTAGCTCAATTATATTTGTATATATGCTATTAGGAATAGGAATAGGAGCAATAGGAAGTATTATTTCTATGAGAAAATATTTAAAAGTATAAAGGAGTAGAGCATGCGTAAATTTTTATGTATTGTTTTAGCTTTTATCATCATTTGTACATATGTAACAACTGTATATGCAGATGAAAATACAACTAATGAAGAAAATAGCAATTTAACAGATTTACAAACACAACAAGAAGACTTACAAAATCAACTTAATGAATCAAATGAGCAATTAGAAGAAGTGCAGAGCCAATTATCAGGGAATTTGCAACAAATAGAAAAACTTGATGAAAAAATAAAAGAGTCAGAAGATAAGATTGCTGAATTAGACACTCAAGTAAGTGAATTGCAAGCAGAAATTTCTGATATTCAGGCAGATTTAGAAGTAGCAGAAAAAAATTATGAAAAACAAAAAGATTTAATGGAAAAAAGACTTGTTGCAATATATGAATCTGGTGATACAAACTATATAGATGTTTTATTAAAGTCAAATGACATTTCAGAGTTTTTATCTAATTATTACTTGATTACAGAAATAACATCTATTGATAAAGATTTATTAGATGAAGTAGAAAAAGAAAAAAAGGAAATAGAATTATCAAAGAAAAAACTAGAAAAAAACCAAGAATCTTTGGCAGTAGCATTACAAACACAAACAAAAACATCAACAGTATTACAAAATACAAAAACATTAAGGGAAAAATATGTATCAAGATTATCAGATGAGGAAAAGGCAAAACAAGCACAAATTGATGAAATTACAGCACAATATGAGGCTATAAATAATCAAATATTAGAACTTGCAAAGCAAGGTTTAGATACAGATTATATAGGGGGAGAGCTTGCTTGGCCAGTACCAGGATATACCAAAATTACCTCAAATTATGGTATGAGAGTACATCCAATTACAGGACAATATAAATTACATACAGGTGTAGATATTAGTGCACCAATAGGAGCAAATTTTGTGGCAGCAAATGATGGTATTGTTACAAAAGCAGGATATAACACAGCATATGGAAACATGGTAATAATAGACCATGGAGGAGGAATATCAACATTATATGCACATGGTTCAGAAATTTTAGTTACTGTAGGACAAACAGTAAAAAGAAATGAAGCAATTTTGAAAGTAGGTTCAACAGGATATTCAACAGGACCACATGCACATTTTGAAGTTAGAATAAATGGAGTTGTAACAAATCCTATTGAATATATAACAAAAGGACTAATTCCAGAATCACCAGATAAAGATTCAGAAGAAACGCAAAATACTACAAATGAATAAGATATTATTATTTTTATATTTGATAATTTAAGAATTTCTAATGTTTATTCATTACTATAAAAATTAATTAAAGTTGATAAGATTAAAATTAAGTAATTAGAAATACAAATAAGAAAAAAAGGAGAAAAACGAAATGAAAAAAATAGGTCTCAAAATATTAGGAATATTAATTACAGCAATAATTCTATTACAATATAATGTAGTAATTGGAGCAACAAAGTCAGAATTAAATGCAAGTAGTAGTGAAACAGATCAAAAAATAGAAGAAGCAAAAGAAGAACTTGAAAATATCAGTGCAGAAAAATCAGAAACACTACAACAAGTTGAAGAATTAATAACTCAAATTTCATCATATCAATCTGAAATAGATGACTTAGACACTAAATTATCAGAAATAAATACACAAATAGAATCTGCCCAAGATAAAATAAATGAAAAGCAAGAAAATTATGATGAACAACAAGAGCTATTAGAAAAAAGATTAGTTGCAACATATGAAGCAGGAGAAACATCATATTTAGATGTATTGCTTTCTTCTAGTAGTTTAACAGATTTAATTTCAAATTATTACTTAATTTCTGAAATAACAGAGAGTGATATGGAATTAATGGAGAAAATTGAAAAAGAAAAACAAGAAATAGAAACAGCAAAACAAGAATTAGAAACAAATAAGAAAGAATTAGATAGTACAAGAGCTCAAAAACAACAAAAAACAACAGAATTGCAAAATGCTAAAACTCAAAAAGATAATTATGTGGCACAATTAAATGAAGATGAAAAAAATACACAAGCTGAATTAGAACAATTTGAACAAGACAAAAGAGATATACAAGCACAATTAGCAGAAATTGCAAGAAAAGAGACAGCAAGTTCAGGAGGTTCAAATGGTTCAAATATTGCCAATAACCCAAGTTCTAGTGGATATATAAGACCAATTGTAGGTTATGGAATAACATGTGGTTGGATGGGATATAGTGGACATACTGGAGTTGACTTTAGTGGTTCAGGAATAGCAGGAAAACCAATTTTAGCTGCAAAAGCTGGAACAGTTGTAACTTCAACAGCATTAAAATATTCAAATGGTAATTATAGAAGTTATGGAGAATACATAGTAATAAATCATCATGATGGAACAATGACATTATATGCACATGGAGCACCAGGTTCTAGACTAGTAAGTGCAGGACAAAGTGTAAGTCAAGGACAACAAATAATGAGTGTAGGAACAACAGGAAACTCAACAGGATATCATTTACACTTTGAAGTAAGAGTAAATGGAAGACCAGTAAATCCAGCACCATATTTACCATAATAATTTAAAGGTTATGATTCACAGTTAAAATTATCTTAGAATTGGTCGATTATGAGATAAATATATTTTCAGATAAAAAATTAACATATTTGTGAATGGTAACATTTAAAGGAGGGAACATATGAAAAAGACATTTTTTAAAATACTAGGGGGATTAATTATTGCAGTAGTAATATCACAATATAATGTTATTGTATATGCAGATGAAATATCAAATTTACAAGATGAACAATCTTCAAATGAGGGACAAATTAAAGAAGCAGAAGAACAAAAAGAACAAGTAACACAAGAGAAAAGTGAGACATTAAAACAAGTTGAAGAAATACAAACACAGATTAGTGATTATGAAAATCAGATTAATGAGTTAGATACTAAAATATCAGATTTGAATAATCAAATAGCTGATGCAGAAAATCAAATTAATCAAAAACAAGAAGATTATGACAAACAACAAGAGTTATTAGAAAAAAGATTAGTTGCAACATATGAAGCAGGTGAGACATCATTTTTAGATGTATTGCTTTCTTCACAAAGTTTAACAGATTTAATTTCAAATTACTACTTAATATCTGAAATAGCAGAAGCAGATACAAATTTAATGCAAGAATTAGAAAATGAGAAGAAAGAAATTGAAAACGCAAAAACAACATTAGAAACAAGTAAAAAAGAATTAGATTCATCAAAAGCTGAAAAACAAAGTATGACAGTTCAATTAGAAAGTGCAAAAGCAGAAAAGAATACATATGTAGCACAATTATCATCTCAAGAACAACAATTACAAGCACAAATAGATGAATTAGAAGAAGCAAATAAAGCAATAGATGCAGAAATAAAACAAAAGCAAGCAGAAATGCAAAGAAAATTAGAAGAATATAAAAAACAACAAGCAAATTCATCATCAGGTAGTTCATCAGGGGGAACATCTGGAGGAAGTTCTCCATCAGGAGGAACATCAACAGGCGGAGGACCTGTAAGTAATTCTGGATTTATATATCCAGTACCAAGTGCATATTCAAGAATAACCACAAGATTGTACTATTCAAGTGGTCAATACCATGGAGCAGTTGACTTTGGATCAGCTGGAATTAATGGTCAACCTGTATATGCGGTAGCAGATGGAATTGTATATACAGCAAAAGCATTAACAACAAGTTATGGAAATTATGTAATTATATTACATGACAATGGACTATATACATTATATGCACATGGACAAGCGGGTTCTATAAGAGTATCAGAAGGACAACGTGTAACACAAGGACAACAAATTATGAATGTAGGAAGTACAGGAAATTCAACAGGACCACATTTACATTTTGAAGTAAGAGTTAGCCCAGGATTATATAATAATAGAGTAAATCCGGAAAATTATTTGCCATAGATAAAAGAGGGATTAAGGGACGTTCCTTGAATCCCTCTTTTTAGGGATTAGGGGACAGACCTTTTATATAATAGGAAATACCATGAAACTTTTTAGTTTCACAACACAAAGTGAAAATAAATTAAATGTTTTATTTTCAAAAGAAATACTATGAAACTTTTTAGGTTTACAACACAAAGTGAAAATAAAATATTTTATTTTCAAAAGAAAGTTATACTTTCTTATTACATAAAAGTTGTTTCGCTCCAATATTAAGGATTTACGATTTGTTCTTATATTGTAATATTGGAAAGAATATAGAATTTTTTAATATAATTTGATATAAATATAATATATTAATATAGAAAAGATTTTTAGTTGAAAGGAATGGAATTTAATGGAAGAGAAGAAAAGATATAAAGTCTACAAAATTATAATGCTAATTATTTTAGTAGCATTTATAACATTTTTAATAACATCAATAGGGTTTTATCAATATTTTGTAAAAGGAGATAGTTTAAATAAATATCTAACACTAATGACATCTGATAGTAGCAAAGATATTTCGCAAACTTTAGACACATATAAATCACTAATAGAAAAATATTATTTAGGAGATATAGATGAAGAAGGTCTAAAGGAAGGTGCGATAAAAGGATATATTGAAGGATTAGGAGATCCATATACTGAATATATATCAAAAGAAGATATGAATGACTATTTAGAAGACACAATGGGGAATTTTGTGGGGATTGGAATATATATGGTACAAGATACAGAATCAAATAGGATAATGGTATTATCTCCAATAAAAAATAGCCCAGCAGAAAGAGCAGGAATAAAACCAGGAGACTTAATTATGTCTGTAAATGGAGAAGAATGTACAGCAGATGATATGACAGCAATTTCAACTAAAATAAAAGGAGAAGAGGGTTCAACAGTTAAATTACAAATATTAAGAGGAGAAGAAACACTTGATTTTGAAATAAAAAGAGAAAATATTGTGGTAAATCCTGTAGAAGGAGAAGTATTAGAAAATAATATAGGATATATAGAATTTTCATCATTTGATGAAAATACAGCTGAAGAATTTAAAACTAAGTTTGAAGAGCTACAATCAAAAGGAATTACATCATTAATTATAGATTTAAGAAATAATGGTGGAGGTATAGTAGATGAGGCATTACAAATAGCAGATTATATTGCAGATAAAGATTCAGTTTTACTTTATGAAGTTGATAAAGACAATAATGAAACTGTAGAAAAATCTGAAAATGATCCAATCATTAATATGCCAATAATTATATTGACAAATGAAAATACTGCTAGTTCATCAGAGATTTTAGCAGGAGCTTTAAAAGATTTAGGAAAAGCAAAAATAGTAGGAACAAAAACTTATGGAAAAGGTGTAATTCAACAAATTTTAACACTTCCAGATGGTAGTGGTTTGAAAATAACAACAGAAAAATATTTAACTCCAAATAGAACAGAAATAAATGAAATTGGTATAGAACCAGATGAAACAGTAGAATTACCAGAAGATGTGGATGATGTATTTAATATAGATAGAAGTAAAGATACACAATTACAAAAAGCAATACAAATGTTAAAAGAAAGCTAATTTTTATAATGCATAGCCTAAAGAATGTATCTATATATTAATATCTCATAAATTCTTTTAGATAAAAAAACTTTACAAGCACTCCAATCACATTCGAAATTTAATCAATATTAATATATAGATACCTTCTATAAAGTAGATTTGAGGCTATAATAAATAGTAACTATTAGTAAAATCATAATTAAAAAAATTTTTACTAAGTATAGAATTTTTAGAAAAAATGATATAAAATAAAGGGGAGGTTAGAAAATATACTTTTCTAACAAAAGTAAGCCTTGTGGAAGGAATGAAAAAAATGAATTTGCCAAATAAATTAACTATATTTAGAATAATATTAGTTCCAATTATGGTAATAATACCATTTTTAGGAATAAAAGGAGAATTATGGGGTATACCAATAACATATCTAATAGTAGATTTCATATTTATTTTAGCATCTATAACAGATAAATTGGATGGATATATAGCTAGAAATAAAAACCAGGTAACAGCATTTGGGAAATTTTTAGACCCATTAGCAGATAAAATATTAGTATTATCAGCAATGTTAATGCTAGTAGAAAATGCTAAATTACCAGCTTGGATACCTATAATAGTGTTAGCGAGAGAATTTTTAGTATCAGGATATAGATTGATTGCAGTAGAAAAAGGCGGAGAAGTTATTTCAGCATCAAAATGGGGAAAATTAAAAACTGTTACTCAAATGATAGCAATAATTTTAGCTTTTGTAGATTTGCATGCTTTTGGCGAATGTTTTACAGGAAACCTACAAGGGGGAGAATTAGTATTAAATATTATAGTTACATTAATGATGATAATACAAACAATAGCAACAATATTTTCTGGACTGGATTATATGAAAGGAATTAAAAAATATATAAAAGATTAATTATAAAGAGTTTAAGAAAAAATGAAATTTGTATTGACAAATTTCATTTTCTGCCGTAATATATTAAAGTACAAAAATAGTAAACAATTGAGGAGGAATTACTATGGAAGAAAAAGAAGTAATATTAACACAAGAGGGGTATAATAATTTAGAAAAGGAGTTAAATTTTTTAAAAACTGAAAAAAGAGCTGATATTGCAGAAAGAATAAAAGTAGCACTAGGATTTGGAGATTTATCAGAAAATTCAGAATATGACGAAGCTAAAAATGCACAAGCAGAAAATGAAGTAAAAATAGCTGAATTAGAAAATAAATTAAGACATGCAAAAATAATAGATGAAAAAGACATAGATACAGAAACAGTTCAAATTGGAAATATAGTGAGAGTATTAGATGTTGAATTTGATGAAAAAATTGAATATACAATTGTTGGCTCAACAGAAGTTAACTTGGCTGAAAATAAAATATCTAATGAATCACCACTAGGAGAGGCTTTATTAGGAGCTAAGAAAAATCAAACAGTAGAAGTTAATGCACCAGCTGGAGTTATGAAATATAAAATATTGTCTATTAAGAAATAGGGGAAAATGGGGGACGTGTCAAACACGTCCCTAACATTCCAAACTTGAATCTAGTGCAAGTTGTATCATATTATTTAATCATTTTTCTCTTTGTTCAGTAGTGGCAACAGCATCAATAAATCTTGAATCAACAACTGTCATTAAGCAAGTAGCTTTTTTATTTAGATATTTAGCAATATAACATAAAGCAAAAGCTTCCATTTCTCCACTTAAAGCATTAAAGTCTTTTGGAACTCTGTCCATAAAACTTTTGAAATTTTCATCAGTCATATAAGGGTCAAAACATTCATTACAAATAGTGTTACCTTCAACAATTTTAATATCTGTTTTTAAAGCAGTTTCTTTTATTATGTTATTTAATTCAGAACTAGAATCGACTATATGGCAATTTTCATTATTAAAAGTTAAAGCAAAATTACTTTCACTATAAATAGATTTAGATAAAACAATATCAAACATGTTTAGTTCAGGAACAAATCCTCCACAAGAACCAATTCTTATAATATTTTCAACATCATAAAATTTAAATAATTCATAACAATAAATTCCCATACTAGGAATTCCCATACCAGATGCCATAACAGTTATCTTAGTACCTTTATAGTGACCTGTATAAGCATACATTCCTCTTACTTGATTTACCAATTTGTAATCATCTAAAAATTTTTCAGCAATATATTTAGCACGAAGAGGATCTCCTGGCATTATTACAGTTTTTGCAATATCTCCTAAATTTGCTTCATTATGTGGTGTAGACATATTTATTACCTCCTATAATAGATTTTGTAATCATAGTATATCAGTAAATATAGAAAAGTGCAAATTTACTTTGCAAAATTTTTAAGAAAGCCAGTATTGTTCTAATTTGATTCGCAATAAAATGGAAAAAAGGGGACTATTATAATATAAAATCATTACACAATTTTGTATAAGCTAAATTTTCAAAGAAATTCTAAAAGGAAAAAATGTTTACTTGCACTCAGACCCTCGCATACTGCGAGTACCGTGCATATCCAACATTGTTTCCTTTAAGAATTTCTAATTCAAATTTAGATACGCAAAATCGTTCCATTTTTTTATATTATAATAGTCCCCTTTTTTCCATTTTATTGCGAATCAGAGGAAATTCTTGCTTTTGTTATTTTTATGTGATAAAATCCATATAAATTGATAGAAAAGATGAAAGGAAGAAATATATTATGACAAATTTTAAAAATATAATAGCAAAAGAAATATCAAAAATAGTTAATATACAAGAAAAAGAATTGGAAACATATATAGAAGTACCAAAAGATTCAAGCAATGGTGATTATGCTTTCCCATGTTTTAGATTAGCAAAAGAATTAAAAAAAGCACCTCCAATAATAGCAGAAGATATAAAAGAAAAACTAAAAATAGAAGGAGAAACAATAGAAAAAGTAGAAGTAGTTGGAGGTTATCTAAACTTTTATATTAATCAAAAATTATTAACAAAAGAAGTATTAACAGAAATATCAAAAAAAGAAGAATATGGGAAATCAGATATAGGAAAAGGAAAAAACATAGTTATAGATTACTCAGCACCTAATATTGCGAAACCATTTCATATAGGACATTTACGCTCAACTGTAATAGGAGGAGCATTATATAACATCTACAAATATTTAGGTTATAACACAATAGGGATTAACCATTTAGGTGATTATGGAACCCAGTTTGGAAAATTGATAGAAGGATACAAATTATGGGGGAAAGAGTATAATATAGAAGAAGACCCAATAAATGAATTAACCAAAATATATATTAGAATAAATCAATTATGTAAAGAAGATGAAAAAGTATTAGAACGATGTAGAATGAATTTCAAACTTTTAGAAGATGGAGACCCATATTGCAAAGAAATATGGGAAAAGTTTAGAGAATTAAGTTTAAAAGAATTTCAAAGGGTATATGATTTGTTAGGAAGCAAATTTGATTCATGGAATGGAGAGGCGTTTTATTCAGATAAAATGCCAGAAGTAATTCAGATATTGGATAAAACAGGAAAACTAGTTGAATCAGAAGGTGCTAAAATAATAGATTTAGAAGACAAAGGAATAAATACACCATGTATTATACAAAAATCCAATGGTTCAACAACATATGCTACAAGAGATTTAGCAGCTATTCTTTATAGAGCTAGAAACTACGATTTTGATAAAGCACTTTATGTAGTATCATATGAGCAAACATTACATTTTAAACAAGTATTTGAAGTAGCAAAATTACTAGGTCTAGATGAAAAATATACAAATGGATTAAAACATGTACCATTTGGTATGGTATCTTTGTCAACAGGAAAGATGTCTACAAGAGAAGGAAATATTGTTAAGTTAGAAGAATTATTAAATGAAGCAATTAGTAGAGCAAAGAGCATAATTGAAGAAAAAAATCCTGATTTAGAGGATAAAGAAAATGTAGCAAAAAAAGTAGGTGTTGGAGCAGTTATTTTTAATGATTTATCAAATAGCAGAATAAAAGATGAAATATTTGATTGGAATCAAATACTAAATTTTCAAGGAGAAACAGGACCTTATATTCAATATACATATGTACGTACAAAAAGCGTTTTAGAAAAAGCTGGATATATTCCACAAATAGAAGAGATTAAATTTGACAAACTTGGGGATGAGTCATCTAAAAATATCATTAATCTAATATATAATTTTGAAAACATATTAGAACAAGTAACACAAAAAGAAGAACCATCAATATTATCTAGATATTTAATAGATATAGCTAAATCTTTTAGTAATTTCTATAATGATAATAAAATATTAGTAGAAGATAAGGATACTCAAAATGCTAGAGTTTATTTGACTTATTCAGTTGGAAAAGTTTTAAAAATAGGAGCAAAATTATTAGGGATTGACATGCCAAATAAGATGTAATAAAAAAGGAAGTAAATGTGCAATTAAAATAGAAAAATAAAGATAATACATCAAAATTTACCAAAAATTCACAAAAAAGGACTTGCAAAACATAGATAAACATGTTATTATACTAACATAATTATCTATGTTTTTTATTATTTAAAATATTTATTCAATGTTTTATTTCAAAAATTTAAAATCAAATTAATCCAAAATGTTTAATATAAGAAAATAATTATATAGAATATTTATAGTTATAATTTGATTATTTTTACATAGGAAGGAGGGAGGCATATGATAAATAGCTTGGACGAACTATGGGAAAAAATTCAAGGTGAGTTTGATAAGAGATTTGCAGAGCAAGACAAAAAGATGGATGCAAAATTTGCAGAGCAAGACAAGAAGATGGATGCAAGATTTGCAGAGCAAGACAAGAAGATGGATGCAAGATTTGCAGAGCAAGACAAAAAATGGGATGCAAAATTCAAAGAGCAAGACAAGAAGTGGGAAGGAAGATTTGCAGAACAAGATAAAAAAGCAGAAGAAAGAAATAAAGTTGTTGATAGTAGATTTGATAAAATAGAAAATATGTTAGATATGATGGTAAATGTAAACTTAGCTAAAATACTAAATGAGCAAACAAAGACACGAACTGAATTAGCAAATACAAGAATAGAATTAAAAAATGACTTGAATAAATATATTAAGCAAAACGAATATGAACATAAAAAAATGGAATGTAAATTAGCAGAAATAGAAATGAAATATGGATATACTGCAAATCAATAAATTAAAAAGGGTTAGCAAATATATAAATAAAAATAATAAAATCATAGATGATAAAAAGAAAATAGTCTTTTATTATGAAAAATGGTAGAGATTATTTTCTTTTTTATTGCATAGAAATATATAATATTTTACAATTTTTAAGTTCAATACAGAAATATAAGATACCTAATACAATTATGCAATTCTATATTTGGTTTGGGCTATGCTTGATATGAACTATTTTCATAAATTTTTTAATTGTAAAAAATAACGTTTTAGTACAATTAAAGAAAAAAGATTCAATAAAGCTTGTAAATTAAAGATAGCAATAGTATAATAGTAAAGAAATTTTAGAAAGAAGAAGGTTGAAAAATAATTGCAATTTTTTTTCAACCAGAATTTATACATTAGGAAGGAATGCTATAAAAAATGAAATTGAAAATTTTTAGAATTATATTAATAATAATGTTATTTGCGACCTTTTTTGTAATATTTGGATTTTCTAGCCAAAATGGAACACAATCAAAAGGAATTAGTACAAAGGTGACAGATGCAATATTAAGTTTTAGTGATAAGTATAAAGAAGCAAATGCAAAAGAAAAGACTAAAATACGAAGTAGAACAAATGCAGTTGTACGAAAGATAGCGCATTTTACAATATATACAATATTAGGTATACTATTAATGGGAACTATGACTAAAACAAAATTAAAAATAAAATGGAGAGTATTAATAACATTAGGGGCAGGAATCATATATGCAATTTTAGATGAATTTCATCAAAGTTTTTCTCCAGGAAGAACACCAAAAATAACAGATGTATATATAGATACATTAGGAATTTTATTGGGAATAGTAATAATATTGTTAATTAGAGAAATATATCATAGATATGTTATAAAAAAATGTCAAGAAACAGAGAAATCTATTTAGAATATTCCAAAAATCGCAGAGAAAAGTAAATATACATTATAAAATGCAAAAAAATAATAAAATCTTGCCCAAAATCATTTACAAATTGTGTTGGAGTGTAGTATAATGTATATGCAAAAAAAATGGGAGATTATGTAATATAGGGGGGAGAAAAGGATGGATGTTCGAAATGATATATTATTATATGAAGATAATGATATAGAAAGTTTTGCACTCATACCAAAGAAATTAGAAAGAAATAGATTCACAGTAAAGTTAGAGAAAATAGCAAAAAGAGCTATAGATATTTTAGGTGGATTATGTGGAATGTTTTTGCTAATTCCTTTAACAATAGGTCTTTGGATAGCTAATAAAATAGCAAAAGATAATGGTCCTATATTTTATACACAAGATAGAATAGGAAAAAATGGCAAAATATTTAAAATGTATAAATATCGCTCAATGGTAGTAGGGGCAGATGAAAAACTAAAAAAATATTTAGAAGAAAATGAAGAGGCAAGAAAAGAATTTAAAGAATATAAGAAATTAAAAAATGACCCTAGGATTACTAAAATAGGAAAATTTATAAGAAAAACAAGTTTAGATGAATTTCCTCAATTTATAAATGTGCTAAAAGGAGAAATGAGTTTAGTAGGGCCAAGACCATATATGCCAAGAGAAAAAGAGGACATAAATGGTTTCTTCAATTACATAACATCTTGTAAACCAGGAATAACAGGACTGTGGCAAACAAGTGGGAGAAGTGATACAACATTTACAGAAAGACTAACTCTAGATATGAGTTATTATTATAATCATACATTAAAATCAGATATAAAAATATTATACAAAACAGTAGAAAATGTAATAAAAAAAGAAGGAGCTATATAATGGCAAAGAAAAAAGTTCTTCAAATAGTAGAAGCATTTGGAGGAGGAGTATTTACAGTATTATGTGATTTATTTAATGGATTAAGTGATGAATATGAAATTGTTGTTGCCTATTCATTGAGACCGCAGACTCCAGAAAATTTTAAAGAATATTTCAACAAAGATATAAAATTTATTGAAGTTGAAAATTTTACAAGAAGTATTAATTGTAAAAAAGATATAAAAGCATTAAAAGAAATTAGGAAAATTGTAAAGGAAGAAAAACCAGAGATTGTACATTTACATTCTTCAAAAGCTGGAATACTAGGACGAATAGGAATCCATAATAGGAAAATAAAAATGTTTTATAATCCTCATGGATTTTCTTTTTTGAAAATGGATGATTCAAGACTAAAAAGGTTCATGTATAAGGCAATAGAAAAAGTAACAGCGATGCTAAATCCAAAATGCACAATAGTAGGGTGTTCAAAAGGTGAATATGAAGAAGCTAAAAAGTTAAACAAGAATTCAATATGTATTAATAATGGAATAAATATAGAGAAATTAAAAGAAGAAACCAAAAGTTTAAAAGAAAAAGAAATTGATTGTGATAATTTGAAAATATGTACAGTAGGAAGAATTGGTTTTCAAAAAAATCCAAAAATGTTCAATGAAATAGCTAAAAATTTTCCAAACTTGCAATTTACTTGGATTGGAGATGGAGAATTAAAAGATGAATTAAAATCTTCAAATATCAGAATAACAGGTTGGTTAGAAAGAAAAGACGTATTAAGAGAACTGAATGATAATGATATATTTCTACTACCATCTTTATGGGAAGGGTTACCTATTTCCTTATTAGAAGCAATGTATATGAAAAAAATATGTATTGTAAGTGATGTTATAGGAAATAGAGATGTGATTGAAGATGGAAACAATGGATATATTGCTAGAAACACAGATGAATATGTAAATATAATTAATATGCTATTAAAAAACAAAAATTTTGTAGATGTAGTAGATAAAGAATGGAAAGATATACAAACAATATATAATATAAAAAATATGGTAAAAAAATATAAAGAAGAATATGGAGAATAAGTTATGAGTGGAAAAATAGGTATAGTATCTTGTTATTTTAAACATAATTATGGGAGTATGTTACAGGCATATGCAACACAAAAAGTTTTAGATAATATGGGATTAGAAAATGAAACTTTTGATATTACAAGTAATATTGATTTTAAAAAAGGAAAAGCAAAGTATTATAAAACACAAATATTTGATTTTAAATTTGTGAAATCAAAATTAGGAATGATAAAATTAAAAATTGATAAAAAAACACATAAAAAGCTAGGAAGAAATATAGCTATTAGGGATAAAAAATATAAAGAATTTCAAAAAGAGTTCAGATTAACAAGTCCACAATTGACATATGAAGATTTAAAAGAAAGTGCAAAAAGATATACAAGTATTATAGTGGGAAGCGATCAATTATGGTTACCAGTAAATGTAGTGGCAGATTATTATACTTTAAATTGGGTACCAGATAACATCAATAAAATATCATATGCTACAAGTTTTGGAATATCTGAAATACCGAAAAAATATAAAGAAAAGTATACAGAATTCTTAAAAAGAATTAACTATATATCTGTAAGAGAAGATAAAGGATGTGAAATAGTAAAAGATTTAACTGGAAGAGATGCTAAATTGGTTTGTGATCCAACAATGTTATTGTCAAAAGAAGAATGGACACAAGTACAAAACGATGAACCAATAATAAAAGAAAATTATATTTTATGCTATTTTTTGGGGAAAAATATAGAGCATAGAAAATTTGCTGAAAGGTTAAAAGAAAGAACAGGGTGCAAAATTGTATCTTTAAATCATGCAGATGAATATGTAAAATATAGTGATAAATTTGCAGATATAACACCATATGATATAGGGCCAAAAGAATTTTTAAATTTAATAAGAAATGCCCAATATGTATGTACAGATTCTTTTCATGGTACAGTATTTTCTTTAATAAATAATATAGAATTTTTTACATTTGAAAGATATAAGAATAAAAATTCAAAAGTTTCTACAAATTCAAGAATTTATTCTTTACTAGGTTTAATGAATTTAGAAAATAGATTACTAAAAGGAAACGAAAATGTAAAAGAAGTATTGAAGAATAAAATTAATTTTGATATTGTTAATCAGAATTTAGAAGCTTTTAGAGAAGAATCAAAAGAATTTTTAAAAGATGCATTACAACAAAGTATTAGAGACCAAGAACAAGAAAAAAAAAATAAATATATTCAAATAGAAGATAAGTCTTTATGTTGTGGTTGTACAGCATGTAAAAATATATGTCCACAAAATGCAATAAAAATGCAAGAAGATGAAGAAGGCTTTTTATATCCAGTAGTCGATAAAGAAAAATGTATAAATTGTGGATTATGTCAAAAAGTATGTCCTATTTTAAATCAGAATAAAGAAAAAGAAACAAAACAAATGGCATATGTTGTAAATAATAAGGATGAAAAAATTAGGAAAGAAAGTACATCTGGAGGAGCATTTACAGCAATAGCAGAATATATAATTGAAAATAATGGAGTTGTATTTGGTGCTACATTTGATGAAGAATTTAATGTTCAACATACTTATGTAACAACAAAAAAAGATTTAAAAAAATTTAGAGGAAGTAAATATGTACAAAGCAATCTAAAAAATACATTTAAAGAGGCAAAAGAATTTTTAGAAAATGATAGATTGGTATGCTTCAGTGGTACACCATGTCAAATTGAAGGTTTGAAAAAATTTTTAGGCAAAGAATATGAAAAACTAATTACTGTAGACATAGTATGTCATGCGGTGCCATCACCATTAGTATGGAGAAAATATTTACATTATGAAAAAGAAAATAATGGACTAAATAATATACAAGAAATTTTATTTAGAGACAAAAGTAAATATGGTTATAAATATTCTATGATGTCTATAAGAGCAGATAATAAGATTTACAGTGAAGGAGTGGAGACAGATCCATATTTAAGAGCTTTTTTTGGAGATTTATCAGATAGACCTGCATGTTATAATTGTAAATTTAAAAAGCAATTTAGAGTTAGTGATTTAACTATTTGGGATTGTTTTACAGTAGAGAATTTTGATAAAAGATTAGATGATGATAAAGGGACAACAAGGATTTTAGTACAATCACAAAAAGGAAACGAATTGTTTGAAAATATCAAAGACCAATTTAATTATAAAGAAGTACCAGTGGATAAATTAGTGAAAAATGTAAAAGAAATGTATAATAGTGTATCTATGAATTCTAAGAGAAAAGAATTTTTTAAAGATATAAATAATATGGAAGAAGAAACATTTTTCAATAAATATTTTCCAAATAGTTTAAAGGTAAGAACAGAAAAAGTGATAAGAAAAAATCTTGCTAAAACTAAAATTTATAAAACAACAAAAAAAGCTATAAAGAAAATTCTAAGAAAAGGATAGAGAGACCATATGAAAAAAAAAGATATATCAATCATTTTACCAGTTTATAATGCAGAGGAAATAATTGATAGAACTATTAATACTATTGAAAAGCAATCATATAATAATTTCGAACTTATAATAATTAATGATGGTTCTACAGATCACACAAAAGAAATATGTTTGCAACATTCTGAAAAGAATCCTAAAATTAAATATATAGAAATAGAAAATAATGGAGTTAGCAATGCTAGAAATTTAGGTGTTTCAATGGCAAAAGGAGAATATATATGTTTTATAGATTCTGATGATGAATATGATTCAAAATTTCTAGAGACAATGGTACGACAAATAGAAGAGAAAAAGTTAGTAGTGTGTGCTTATGATAGAATAAATGAGAAAAACGGAAATATACGTAAAATAAAAGTTGATAAAAATATTAATGCTAAGCAAATTAAACAACAAATAGAGACATTACAAGCTAATTTGCTATTTAATCAAGTATGGAATAAGATTTATTCGAAAAGTATTATAAAAGAGAATAATATAAAATTTGATAAAAACTTGTCGATAGGAGAGGATTATATATTTAATATAGAATACATTAAGTACATAGAAAGTATAGAATATATTGATAAAATATTGTATAAATATTACACTAAAGAAACAGGTTTAAGTTTATTAAAAAGAGATAATAAACTCAAAATAAAACTAGAAAATTGGAAAAAAAATAAAAAGTTATATATTGAAAAAGGTTGGAATTTAGAATATTTATATAATCAGTATATTCAAATATGTTTAGCAGGTATTTCAAAATTTGTATTTCACAAAAAATTTAAAGAAAATATAAAAGATAATATAGTAGATAATAGTCAATTTGAGGAAATAATAAAAAATAGCATAAGCCAAAAAAATAAAATTATAGCGAAAATTTTTTTGAATAATAGAATATTAATATTATACTTATTAGGAGTTCTTGCTAAGGTATACAGAAAAGTATATAAAATTCGAAAGGTCGATTAAAATAATAGGCAGGTATAACAAGGAGGAAATCATGAAAATAGATGTTATAACATTACACAATGTAAAAAATTATGGTTCAGTTCTTCAATCAATAGCAACACAAACAATATTAGAAAAAAAAGGTTATGAAGTTGAATTTATAAATTATTATAGAAATAATTTAATAGATGACAATATTTTAAAAAATAAATTAGAAAACTCTAAATTTTTTTCTATGAATTGTATTACAAAACTTATTGGAAAGATAGTATTACCAAAAACAATAAATAAACAAATAAGAGTATTTAATAAATTTGTAAAGGAATATATCAAAGTAACTAAAGATACATATTATTCTTATGAAGAATTAGAAAAAAATGTTCCGAAAGCAGATATATATTGTACAGGTAGTGATCAAATGTGGAATGCTGAATGGAATAATGGAATAGAAAGAGCTTTTTATCTAGACTTTTTACCAGACGAAACACCAAGATTTGCATTATCTAGCAGTTTTGGTAGAAATGAAATTAAAGATGAAGATGAAGAAAAAGAAGTAGCAAGGATGTTAAAAAAATATAAAGCAATATCTGTAAGAGAAAGTTCAGGAGTAAATATATTAAATAAAATGGGAATAAAGGATGCCGAACATGTATTGGATCCAACATTATTATTAGATAAAAATATGTGGCAAGAGTTTGTGGAAGGAAAAGAACTGGCAAAAAAAGAAGAAAAATATATATTAGTTTATCAATTGAATATGGATAATAAAGAGTTTGATGAATATGTAAAGAAGCTATCTAAAGAAAAGAAATTACCAGTGATAAGAGTATCTATAAATAATTATCAAAAATTTAAATATGGTAAATTAGTGGCTACACCGGAAGTTTTAGATTTTTTGGATTATTTTTTAAAAGCCGAGTATATAATTACAGATTCATTCCATGGAACAGCATTTTCTATTAATTTAAATAAAAAATTTATTTGCATATTTCCAAAAAAATTTAGTGCAAGATTACAAAGCATTTTAGAATTAACAGGATTGGAAGATAGAAAACTAAAAAATAATCATAATGTAAATCAAATAGATAATGAAATTGATTATGATAAAGTAAACGAAATATTGGAAAAGGAAAGAAATAAAACAAATAATTTTATAGATAGAGCTTTAGAATTATGTAAGGAGTAATATAAGTGATAGATTTTAATTTTGAGAAAAATTGTTATGGATGTAGAAATTGCGAAAATATATGTCCCACAAAAGCCATAAGAATAGAAGAAAATAAAGAAGGTTTTTTAATGCCAGTAATTGATGAAGAAAAATGCATTAAATGTGGTATGTGTAATAAAAAATGTCCTTTTTTAAATCTTGAAGTAAATAAAGAAAAAATTAGATTAAATAAATGGTATTCATGCTATATGAAAGATGAAGAAAAAAGAAAAGAAAGTTCATCAGGAGGAATATTTCCAATATTAGCAGAATGCATAATAGAAAAAGGTGGACATGTATGTGGATGTGTTTGGAATGATAAATTAGAGGCGGTTCATGTTGTTACAAATAAACCAGAAGAAGTAAACAAAATGAAGGGATCTAAATATGTTCAAAGTGATTTAAATGAAACGGTTGTAAAAATAAAATCTATATTAAATGAAGGTAAAATAGTATTATTTACAGGTACGCCATGTCAAGTAGCGGCCGTAAAAAGTTATTTAGTAGAAGAACAAAATTTGTATACAATGGCTGTTATATGTGAAGGAGTAGCATCTCCTAAAGTATGGAGAAAATATAAAGGATATATAGAAGAAAAAAATCATAGTAAACTAAAAGATGTAAAATTTCGTAGTAAAGACATAGGTTGGGAACCACCTGTAATGAAACAGATTTTTAAGAATGGAAAAATAAAATCACAATTGACATATTCAACTAACATATATGGAAAAGGATATTTACAAGGATTATATTATAGAAAATCATGTAATAATTGCCAATATAAATATGATAATTATAATGCAGATATAATAGTTGGAGATTTTTGGGGAGCAGATAAAGAATTATTAAAAGAGACTAATAATAATGGAATTTCTGCTATCCTAATTAATACCTTAAAAGGAGAAAAAATATTCAATGAGATAAACAACAAGGTTACAAAGAAGTTGATAGATATTGAAAGTGTTGTAAAAAATAATAAGATGGTTATTAAATCAAATAAAAAACATAAAAATCGTGACAATTTCTTTAGAAATATAGATGATTTAAATATTGAAGTAAATATAAATAAAAATATAAATATGAGTAAGCAGAAGCAACTAAAAAATGCTATAAAAGAGATTGCTTATAAAACAAAAACATATGACTTAATTAAAAATATAATAAAATAATAAGTTTTTTAATATAAGAAATATATTTTGCATAGAAAGGAAAAAAAATGAAAATAGGGATTATAACATTATATTATAAAAATAACAATTATGGTGGAGTCGCACAAGCATATGCTTTATACAAATATTTTTCAAATTTAGGATATGAATGTGAATTAATAACATACAAGAAAAAGCCATCTACATTAAATTTAGTTAATAAAAATAAAAATTTAAAAATGCTAATAAATAGATGCAAAGGGAAGATAAAGAGAATTTCACATGTGCCAATAGAAAAATACCTATCAAAGAGATATAAAGCCAAATTAGAAACTAGAGGGCAAAAACTTGAAAATTTTAGAAATTCAATTCCTCATTCTAAGGTATATAGTTTAGAAACAATTTCTGAAATCTCAGATAAATATGATATATTTATAACAGGAAGTGATCAAGTTTGGAATCCAGGTGTAGTAGATCAAGCGTTTGTTTTTTCTTTTTTGAAAAATCAAAATAAAAAAATTTTGTCATATGCATCTAGTGTAGCAGTAACAGATGTAACAGATAAATATAAAGATTTTATGAAAAAAGAATTGGAAAAATATGGCTTTATATCAGTGAGAGAAAAATCAAGTAAAGATATAATACAAAGTTTAACAAATAAAAATGTTGAGTGGGTAATGGACCCAACATTGATTTTAGAAAGAAAAGATTGGGAAAAGTTGACAACGGAAAGGATCATTAAAGAAAAATATATTTTCTCTTACATGATAGGAGATAACAAAAAACAAAAAAAACAAATTGAGAAATTTGCAAAACAAGAGAATTTATTATTAGTTACACTACCATATATAAAAAATGGTAATAGATTTGAGTTTAGGATAGAAGATTATAAGTTTGGAGATAAACAAATGTTAGATATAACATTTGAAGATTTTTTAAATTTGATAAAATATTCTGAATATGTAATAACAGATTCGTTTCATGCAATATGTTTTTCATATATTTTTAAAAAAGAATTTTATGCTTTCGAAAAAGGAACATTAGTATCAACTAATAGTAGAATTTATACTTTATTAGAACTTTTTGAAGCAACCAATAGAATTGTAAAAGATAAAATAGAAAAAGATAATACATTATTAGATTATGATAAGATTGATATAAATATGTCTAGAAAAATAGAGGACTCAAAGAGATTTCTAAAAACAGCATTAGAGACTTTTAATGGGGGAAATATAAATGCAGAATAATCAAAGAAAAATAGGAGTTATATTATCATATGCTGTAATTGCTTTAAATATGATTGTGGGAATTGTATATACACCGTTTCTGATCAGAATGTTGGGACAATCAGAATATGGTTTATATTCAATAATTTATTCTGTAATGTCATATCTTACAATCATGGATATGGGATTTGGAAATGCAATAGTAATATATACTTCAAGATACATTAATCAAGGAGACAAAGAAAAACAAGATAAATTACACGGAATGTTTTTTACTATTTATTGTGTAATAGGTGTGATTGCAACAATAATAGGTTTGATATTATTTTTTAATGTAAATAACTTATTTGAAAGTACAATGACAGAAACAGAATTGTCAGAAGCAAAAGTTATGATGTTAATTTTAACATTTAATTTAGCAATAACATTTCCATTAAGTATTTTTGGGAATATTTTAACAGCACATGAAAAGTTTATTGTAAGCAAAGTTATAAAAATCATTCAAATATTATTACAACCAATGATGATGATACCATTATTATTATTAGGATATAAAGCAATAGCTATGGTTGTGGTTTTAACAATAACGAATATAATATGTTTAATGTTGAATGCAATTGTTTGTTTTAAGCATTTAAATGTAAAATTAAAATTTAAAGGAATTGATTTTAAACTACTAAAGGAGATTTTTGCGTATTCTTTTTATATATTTTTAAATGCAATAATTGATAAAGTTAATTGGAGTTTAGATCAATTTGTTTTAGGTGCAGTTTCTGGTACAGTTGCAACAGCAGTATATTCAGTGGCTGGAAAACTAAATAGTATGTATATGAATTTTTCTACAGCTATAAGTAATGTAATGCTTCCTAAAGTAACTAAAATGGAAGATAGTAAAGCGACAAATAAAGCATTTACAGATATATTTATACAAACAGGAAGGATACAATATCTATTAATGGCATTGATAATTACTGGTTTTGTATTATTTGGACAAGTATTTATTAACTGGTGGGCAGGAGAAGGATATGAAGAAGCATATATAATAGCATGTATATTAATGATTCCAATAACAATACCACTAATACAAAATATAGGATTAAGCATTCTACAAGCTAAAAATTTGTACAAATATAGAACAATAATTTTTTTGGGGATAGCAATCTTAAATATTGCTATGAGTATACCATTAGCTAAAATTTATGGTGGGATTGGAGCGGCAATTGCGACTTCGATATCTTTAATATTAGGTCAAGGAATTATATTAAATATATATTATCATAAAAAAGTAGGAATCAATATGATAGAGTTCTGGAAAAACATAATAAGAATGACAATCCCAATGATTTTTGCAGTTGTATTTGGTATTATTTTAAATATATTTTTAGTTTCTGATAATATATTAATATTAGCCTTAAAAATAATAATATATACTGTTATTTATTGTATATTAGTATGGTTCTTTGGTATGAATCAATACGAAAAAAATTTAATAAGAAAACCTTTATATAAAATATTGAAAAAACAAACATATAATTAATAATTATTTATTAAGTTTAGTTTATAATTTATTAAAAAAATGATTAATTTGAAGTAAGAAGAAAGAAATTTGGTATTATAAGGAGCATAAAATGATAAATATAATAGAAAAAACACAATGTTGTGGATGTTCAGCTTGTTATAATATATGTCCAAAACAAGCTATAACTATGGAAGAAGATGAAAAAGGTTTTAGATATCCGATTGTGGATGAAGAAAAATGTATTGATTGTAAATTATGTGAAAAGGTATGTCCAATAATAAGTAACCAAAAAGTAGAAAATAAACCTAAAGCATATGCATGTATTAATAAAAATGATAAAATAAGAAGTGAAAGTTCATCAGGGGGGATTTTTACTCTATTGGCTGAAGAAATAATTGACATGAAAGGAATTGTTTTTGGAGTAGCATTTGATGAAAATTTTAATGTAATGCATAAATATGTTGAAAATAAAGAACAATTAAAAGAATTAAGGGGATCTAAATATTTACAAAGTGATATTAAAGAAATATACAAGCAAGTAAAAGCTTTCTTAGAACAAGATAGATATGTATTGTTTACAGGTACACCATGTCAAGTTGAAGGTCTTAAATCTTTTTTGCAACAAAACTATGATAGGTTGTATACTCAGGATATCGTATGCCATGGAGTACCATCTAAAAAAGTGTGGCAAAAATATTTAGGAAATTCAAAAAATATGAAATATGGCAAAATTAAAAATATTAATTTTAGAAATAAAAAAGATAGTTGGGAAAGCTACTCAATGAACATAGAATATGATAATTATACATATAATATTAATCATAATAATGATATGTATATGAAAGCTTTTTTACAGGATTTGTCATTAAGAGATTCTTGTTATTCTTGTCATTTTAAAAAGTTTAATAGAAACTCAGATATTACATTAGCCGACTTTTGGGGAATATCAAAAATAAAACCAAAATTAAATGATCATAAGGGGATATCTTTAGTTATTGTAAATTCTAAAAAAGGGGAAAAATTATTAGGAAAAATTAAAGATAAATGTAGTATTATTGAAGAAGTAGATATTGATGAAACAATAAAATACAACAAATCTTTTATTACTTCTGCAGTTCAGAATAAAGAAAGAGAGCAATTTTTTAAGGATCTTAACTCAAATATGGAATTTGAAAAAGTAGTGAAAAAATATACAAAAAATCAATCGATATTGAAAAAAAGTATAAAAAATGGAAAAAGAATTATAAAAAAAATATTAAGAAAGTAAAAATTAATTATAACAACTTATTTTTTGTAGTATTCCCAGAAAATCTATAGTAGTAGTGATATTACAAAAAACTACAGAAAGTCTCAAAATATATTTACAAAAAACTTTAATATATAGTATAATGAGAATGTATGAAAAATGAGATATCATAAAAAAGAATAAATATAAAATATATAAATTTAAGAGGAAAAATATGAGAAAAAGAAGATTAGAAGTATTACAAAGTTGGAGATTTTTAGCATTTCTAACTATTTTTATACATCACTGTGCAGGATTAATTGATGTTAACTATGGTATTGCTGGATTAGGAGTAGAATTTTTCTTTGTACTTTCGGGTTTTATGATGGCGTATAATTATTGGGATAAATTTAATGAAAAATTAACATTAAAAGAAACATTGAAATTTCTCATAAAAAAAATTAAAAAATTCTACCCTTTATTAATATTTACCATATTGCTAAAAGCACCAATTACATTGTATAAATATTATTTAGAAATCGGAGGAGTAAATTTAGAATATATAGGAATTACAATTTCAAGACTAATTCCTTCAATATTTCTATTTCAGAGTTATATACCAAATGTAGACTATTTTTATGCGTTTAATGGAGTAGCATGGTTTTTAGATGTAATTATTTTATGTTATTTCTTAACACCTTGGATTATTAATAAAATAAACAAATTAGATAATAAAAAGCTAATAGTAATTATGGTAATTATAGCTGGATTAAAGTTTGTGTATAATCATTTTATTACACCTTTATTAGGAGATTATGCAAGTTATGCAGGGTATATATTTCCTTTTTATAGATTATTTGATTATTTACAAGGAATCTTTTTAGGAGGTATTTTCTTAAATTTAAAAGATACTAAACAAAATGAGACTAAAATGACAATTTTAGAAATTGGAATATGTGTTTTATTAATCTTAGGATATCATTTCAGATTATTACAAGATCATAAAACAATTCAAGAAATTTTATCTATATTAATTGTTTTTATATTTGCTTTTGAAAAAGGAATTATATCTAGGATATTAAATAATAAAGTATTAATCTATTTAGGTGGAATAAGTATGGAATTATATTTAGTTCACCAACCAATTATAAAATATTTTGAATTTTTTAGTGACAAAATAGGAAATGAAATTATATCTGGTATATTTTTTATGATTTCATTTATTATAAGTTTAGTGTTAGCAGTTATTCTTAATAAATATTTGAAAAAAATTTTAGATTGGTTAATCATAAAAATTAGATATAGAAAAGAGAAAACTATTAGTTAATTAAAATAGGAGGAATTTCATTGAAAAAGATATTAGTTTGTTTATCAAGCTTAGGAAATTCTAATGGAGTAGCAAGCTTTTTTATGAGTTATTATCCTGAATTAATAAAAGATGGTTATAAAATAGATTTTTATTTAATAAGAGATGATATACAAATGAGTAAAAGATATATAGATACAATACAAAAAAATAATGGGAGAATATTAATTGCTGAATCTCATAATAAGATAAATAGATATTTTAAAGTTAAGAAGTCTTTAAAGAAATACTTAAAAAATAACTATGATATAGTACATGTGAATTTGGTTAATGTATATGCCTATGCGTGTATAAAAGCTGTAAAAAAATATAGTCCAAATACTAAAATAATATATCATGTACATAATCCTAATTTTAGAATGAATTTTATAGGGAATGTATTAAATAAACTATGTATTAACTTTTCAGATAAAAAGGTTGCTTGTACCGAAGATGCAGGAAAATCTATGTTTCAAAATCAAAATTTTACTATTATAAAAAATGCAATAAATATAGAAAAATATAAGTTTAATTTATCAAGTAGACAAAAAATACGCAAAAAGTATAATATAAACGAAAACCAATTTGTAATAGGAACTGTAGCAAGAATAACTAAACAAAAGAATCCATTTTTTATTATTGATATATTAGAATGTATAAAAAAAGTTAATGAAAAAGTAAAACTTTTATGGATAGGTGAAGGAACTTTGGAAAAAAGTATAGTAGAATACATAAAGGAAAAAAAATTGGAGGAAAATGTTTTAATAATAAAAAACGTGGAAAATGTTTACGAATTCTATTCTGCTATGGATGCATTCTTATTACCGTCATTATTTGAAGGACTAGGAATAGTTTTTGTTGAAGCTCAGGCAAATGGATTGAGAGTATATGCATCTACAAATGTTCCAAAAGATATACAACTTACAGATTTAGTAAATTTCATTGATTTAAATGAAAGTGCTCTATTTTGGAGTGAAAAAATTTTAAAAGATTTTGAAATGACGAATAATAGAAATAGTGAAGTTTATCAAGAAAAATTAAAAGCGTCAGATTATAATATAAAAAAAGCAAAAATTAATTTTAGTAATTTATATGAAAAGATAATGAAAGAGGAGAAATTTTAATGGCTATATATCTTGGAGTAATAATTATTATTATGATATATTCTTTATTTGGAAATGTAAATAAAAATAGTAACACTAAAAAATGCTATCTTATAGTATGTTTTGGATTATTAACTGTAGTAGCGATGTTAAGAAAATATACTATAGGGACGGATTTAAATCTTTTCTATGCACCTACATTTGAACAAATAAAATATTTGGATTTTTCAAATTTATTTGAAGTCGAATTTGAAGGTGGATATGTTTTAATAAATAAAATAATATCTTTATTTTGTGGAGATGTACAAGGTCTTATTGTTTTGACAAGTTGTTTTATAATACCAGTATATGGAGTTTTTATATATAAAAATTCTGAAAAAGTAGAAATAAGTACAATGTTATTTGTATTATTACGTATTTATTTTATGACACTAAATATTATAAGGCAAGAAATTGCAGTGGCAATTATCTTGATAGCGTATGAATATATAAAACAGCATAAAAATTTAAAAGCAATAATATTAATATTACTAGCAACATCAATGCACACGTCTGCAATAATTTGTTTAGCGTTAATACCATTATATAAGATTAAATTTACAAGAAAAACTTTTTTGGTTTTATTAATTATAGCTATAATTATGATGCTAGTGGGAAATCAAATTATAATGCTATTTACAAATGTTTTTTCTAGTTTTGGACTAAGTAATCGTAGAGGATATGAAAATTATTTTGAAATTGACAGATATGGTGGACAAAAAGTTAATATAATAAGCATATATACGGTAGCAATTGCAGGATTGTTTTTTATAATAGGATATATTGTATTAATATTTAACAAAAGGACGAATTTGAAAAAAAATCAGGATAATAATGATTTTTTAGTATATTTATCTTATATATATTTTATTGTTACTGTACTTACATTAAAAATAGCGATTGTAAATAGATTATCATATTATGTTTTGCCATTTACTTTAATATTAATACCAAGAGTATTGAGTAATATTAAAAAGAGAATTAATAAAACTTTATTATTTGTTATTCTATTTGGAATTATGTTTTTTACGTGTATTTATATTTTAGTGTACTATGCAGATGAATTATATGGAATTGTACCATATGAATTCTTTTGGAAATAAAAAAATTGGATTATTATGTGAAGTAAGAATGTTATAAAATAAAGATTATAAAAGATGATTTATATTAAGTGGGTGAAAAATGAGCATTATAAGAGTGAAAAAGAGAAAAGTTAAATTAATGCATATATCCTTTTTTGTCATTGCTATAGTATTTGTAAATTGGATATTTACTTTTATAGGAGTTTCATTGGGAAATGAAAAGAAATATGAAGTTATGGATGATAATAGCAATTTTACAATTAATGCGAATTATAATATTATTCTCAAGTCATATGAATATGATCAAGATTTAGATATAATAATACAATACAAGATAAATGGGCAAGAAAAAAAACAGAAGATTGATGGGGTTGATAATGAAATTTCATTAAAATTAACAGAAGGTGAAAATATTATAGAAATTACTATAGATGACGAAAGGTTAGGAGAGCCGTATAAATGGCAGAAGAGCATTTACTATATTGTACCATATCAAAAACAATTTTTAGACGAGTTATCTAGAAAAGGAGTACAATCTCAATATAGAAAAAGAGGATTTGAAGATTCGACTAAGAGTTTAGAAATACAGCAATATCTAGGAAATAATTATGTTAGATTAGGAATTATGTGGGAAAGTGTTGAAAACTATTATACAGGAGAGATGGATTTTGAAGTATATGATAAATATGTTGAACAAATAACAGAAAAGAACCTAAAAATTCTTATCTCGATAAGCGGAATGGGATTGTTTCTAGGTACTGATAAACGAGTTAATTCAGAAGAAGAATTAGAAAGAATTGTTAATTTTGCAGAAGAAGTAATTAATAGATATCAGAATGTCTATGAATTTGAAATAATAAATGAACCTAATTATATGTCTGCTGATTATGCATATACAACTGATGAAGACTTAAAGTGGTACACAAGAGTTTTTGAAGAATTAAATGAAAGGGTAACTAGAAATGTTAATATTAGTATTGGTGCAACTGCAACTGTTACTAAAGATACAGAAAATTATATTTCATCAGAAACCTTTTTTGAAAAAACATTAAGTATAGGATTATATAATAAGTATAACTCAATTTCATATCATCCATATGAATATGGAGACTATAAAAATTTAAATCAAAAATTCAAAAATATATTTGACTTACATGATAGGATTTCGAATGATTTCGGGGGATTTTTGAAACAAAATATAAGTGAATATGGTGTACCTTCTTATACTTTAACAAATACTACAGAAAATATTCAAGCAGATAAGTTAGTACAACAGTCAGTTATAATAGATAGTCAGAATATAGGGTATTCTATATTATATAATTTTTGGAATATAGGTGAAGAACCTGATGAACGAGAAGATAATTTTGGATTAGTAAAATATGATTATACTCCTAAAAAGTCATACTATGCTATGAAAAAATATTATGAAAATACTAATGGGGCAGAATACATAGGAACCATAAACTTAGCTGATGGCCTAGAGACCCATGTTTACAACAAAGATGGAAAACCAAAGATTGTAACATGGTCAAATACTAAAGATCAAACTATACAAATAGATTATGCTAATTTCACAGCCAAAGGCATATACGGAAATGACATAGAAAACACAAATGGCAAATTAGACATAACAACCTCACCAGTATATTTAGATAACATATCAACTAAGTATTTTTATGAAGCAATATCAAATACAGCTTTAGAAAAATATTCAGAATTTGAAGAAAAATTTGCTACAGAAATTGCCAGTGTAGAAGGACTACAAGAAAACATAAATACATCAAAACAATATCTAGAAAGCATTTCTAATATAGAAAGTGAAACAGAAGAAATGGTAAAACAAAAAATGCAAGAACACTTCAATTTAGGAAATCAAATCTTAACAGCATATAAAGATAAAGCATTAGATGTAGAATATGTAAAACTAAGTTCAATGCTAGACATGTTAAACGAAATAGGAGATTCATTTGAAGATTTAGTAACAGTAACAGCTAAAACTAGAAATCCTGATTTAGAAAATACCAAAACATTGATAGACAATACAGAGCAAGCAATCAATAATAATAATGATTTAGATATTATATATCCAGAAAAAATACTAGAATTTAGCAAAGAACTATATGAAGATTCAGAATATATCAATAACCTAGAAGAGGAAAATGACATAAAAACAGGTTTAATTGTAAGTTATGATTTACATGCTAAATATTTAGCTGACTGGGCAAATACATTTACAAATCTTTATATAGATAAATATATAGAAGATAATCCAGTAACAGAAAGTTACTCTGCCACATCTCTAACAAATCAAGATGTAACAGTTACACTAAATATTCCACAAGATGTAAAAATTACAAATAATGAAGGAAGTAATACATATACATTCACAGAAAATGGAACATTCACATTTGAATATGAAAGAAGAGGAAAAACAGACAGCAAGTTAGTAAGTGTTAACTATATTGATAAAACCTCACCAGAAATAACTAATGTAGAAAACTGTGAGGCATATACACAAAGTGTAAGTCCAAATGTCAGTGACGAGCATTTGGATAAAGTGCAATTAACATTCAAGGGACAAGTTATCGAGGATTATGAAATAGGAGATGAATTAACAGAAGAAGGAGAATACAAACTTACAGCTACAGATACAGCAGGAAACACTTCAACAGTAAAATTCTATATAATGAAAGAAGATTCAACATATAAAATAAATAGTAGTTATATTTTGAATATTAATCCAGAAACAACGACCAAAAGCTTTATGGAGAATTTTACGATAATAAAAGGATATAAAATTAAAAATGAAGATACAGAATTAGGAGAGGAAGATAAGATTTCTACAGGAGACATTTTAGAAGATGAGGACGGAACCAAGTTTATTCTAGTTGTAAAAGGTGATTTGAATCGTGATGGAAGACTTAGTCTAATTGATTTAAGTATAGGACGAAAATATTTGCTAGGAATAATAGATATAGATGAAGTTCAAAAACTGTCATCTGATATGAATACAGATGAAGAGACATCTTTAATGGACCTTTCAATTATGAGAAAAACTCTAATAGGTATATTACAATAAGAAAATATATAATATTATAGACAATGAACTACAATTATGTTTTATAAGTTGTAATAACTTATAAAACATAATAAAATTTTAGTACTTAAAATAGGAAGGATAAAATGGAATACAATACTTCAAGAATAAAAAATACCACTATAAATTCAACAGTAGCAATAATATCAAAAATTCTAATATTTGTATTACAATTTATTTGTAGAACTGTATTTATTAAAATATTAAGTACAGAATATTTAGGGATTAATGGTTTATTTTCTAATATATTAACTATTTTATCATTGGCTGAATTAGGAATAGGAAGTGCTATTATATTTAAACTATATAAACCTATTGCTGAAAATGATACTGAGAAAATAAAAACATATATGAAATTTTATCAAAAAGTATATATATTAATTGGCCTTATAATATCAGCAATAGGGATAGCAATTATACCGTTTATAAAATATATGATAAATGATGTTCCAGATATAAAAGAAAACATATATGTTATATATATTTTGTTTTTAGCTAATTCAACTATATTTTACTTTTTTACATATAAAAAGTCACTTGTAATAAGTTATCAAAAAGAATATATAATAACAGTAATAAATTTTATAGTTAATGCAATTCAAAATATAGTCCAAATAATCATTTTGTTAGTAACTAAAAGCTACATATTATATTTGGTAATTCAAATATTAGCTACATTTTTAGATAATTATATATCAGCCAAAAAAGCAAATAAGATGTATCCCTTTATAAAAGAAACGAAATATCAAAAAATATCTAAAAGCGAAGAAAAAAGTGTGTTTTCAGATGTAAAATCTTTAGTGCTGTATAAAATAGGAACGATATTATCAAGTGGCACAGATAATATAATAATTTCTACTTTTATAGGTGTTAAAGAAGTTGGATTGTTATCAAATTATACAACAATCACAAACTCGATATTAGGTTTTCTTTTATCATTTTTTAATGGATTTACAGCAAGTGTGGGAAATTTAAATACTGAAGAAGATGACGAAAAAAAAGAATCAGTATTTTATCAAATACTATTATTATCATTTTTAATATGTGGTGTTGTATCAATAGCTATAATTTTATTAAGTAATGATTTTATTAGTATATGGCTCGGAAATGAATATATATTGAATTTTAGTGTTTGTTTTGCATTAGGTTTTAATATATATGTTGAAGGAATGCGATTTGTAAATTATACTTTTAGGGATACAATGGGACTATTTAAAAAAGGACGACTAATTCCATTAATATCTTCAATATGTAATGTGATTTTATCTGTTATTTTAGTACAATTTTGGGGAATGTTTGGAGTGTTAATTGCTACAGGAATAACGAATCTATTTATAACAACAATGTATGATCCATATATAATTCATAAATATAAATTTAATACATCAAGCAGAAGATATTATTTAACATATTTATATTATTTAATAATATTTATTTTAGATTTAGTCATTTGTAGTTTTGTTATTAGCAACATACGGTATAGGAGGCATCTTAGGATTAATTATAAAAGGTATTATTATAATTATAATATCTAGTATTATATTTTTTACTTTTTCATGTAAAATGATTGAATTTAAAGAATTAAAAGGTATAATAATAAGTAGATTTGTTAAAAGAAAAATATAAAAATAAGAAAGGGTGTAGCATATGGATATCATATTTTTAAAACCTGTCTATAAAGACTATATATGGGGAGGAACAAGATTAAAAAAAGAATTTAATAAAAATACACCATATGAAAAAACAGCAGAAAGTTGGGAAGTATCAACAAATAAAAACGGCAAAAGCATAATAATAAATGGAGAATGGAAAGACAAAGACTTGGACGAGTTATTTAATAACCAAGAAACTAAAGAAAGCATTTTTGGGAAAAGATGTTTACAAATGGAGAAATTTCCATTATTGATAAAGTTTATTGATGCAGATGACAATTTATCTGTCCAAGTACATCCTAACGATGAATTTGCTAAAAGATATGAAAATGATTCTGGAAAAACAGAAATGTGGTATATATTAGACTGTAAAGAAAATGCCAAATTAATTTGTGGGCTTAATGAAAATGCAAAAAAAGAGAATATAAAAGAAATTCTAAAAAATGGAGAAATAAAAAAATATTTAAAATATGTAGATGTACAAAAAGGAGATAGCATATATATACCTTCAGGGACAGTACATGCAATTTTATCAGGGATATTAATATGTGAAATACAGCAAAATAGTGATTTGACATACAGAATATATGATTGGGATAGAGTTGGAAAAGATGGAAAACCAAGAGAATTACATATAGATAAAGCTGTAGATGTTATAGATTTTAACAGTAAAGCTGAAAAAATTGAGTCAAATGGACAAAATGTTCAAGAAATAATGAAAACAAAATATTTTAATGTAGACAAAATTAAAATTGAAGATATATATACAGATACTTCAAATATAGATACATTTTATGCTATAAGTATAACAGATGGAAGTGGCAAAATATATTATGAAAATAAAGAAATTAATATAAAAAAAGGTGATAGTTTTATTGTACCAGCTAAACTTGGTGAATATAAAATAGAAGGAAAAATTGAATTATTGAAATCATATATTTCATAAAAAAATGTTCAAAGTATAGTTTTTAACGTGTTTTTACCCAAAAAATCGTAATTTTTGGTAAAAAAAACATAATTTTTATAAAAATATATTGAAATTATTTCCGGAAGGTGATATAATTTCGATATAAAAAAAGGAGGAGGAATTACACATGAAAAAGACATTAACAGTTGTAATTTTATTTGTAATGTTAGTATCACTTTTAGCTACAGGAGTTAGTGCTGTATCAACAGACGAAATGATTGAAAAAGTATACAACATGGCAGTACCATATGGAGCAACATCAGCAGACAAAGTAAAAATGGAAAGATTCTTTGCTGATAATCCAATCACAGATGAACAAGCTGACCAAATCGTAGCAAAAGCTGAAGAAGCAGTTGCATTAATGCAATCAGCAGGAACTACTAACATAAAAGATTTAACAGTTGACCAAAAAAATCAATTGAAATCTATAGCTAATGAAGCAGCAAGTATTGTTGGAGTTTCTTTAGTATTTAAAGCAGGAACAGTTGAAATTTATAAAGATGGAAAACTTGTAGAAACTCTTACTTCAAATACAGGAACATTAGCATATACAGGAAATACAATGAATATCGTTTTAGTTGTTTCTTCAATAGCTATTATTGCCCTAGGTACAGCAGTTATTGCAAGAAAGAGATTAGCAAATGCCTAATTTAGCAATGACGATTAAAGCAACTATTAAATACTTAATAGTTGCTTTATTAATTACAATTGTTATAGTGATGGGAATATATTTACTTTTCGGGCAAGAAGTAAATGAAACATTATCTATAGCAAGTAAAGTAGCAATAGATATAGAAAATAAAAAAGTCGAAGAAACAACAATGAATGAAGATAATAAAATTCAGAATTATCCTGAATATGGAACACAATATGCAACAATAGAAATACCTAGAATAAATGTAAATTTACCAGTATATTTTGGAGATACATTAGAGGTATTAAAAAAAGGTGTAGGTCATTCTAGTGGAAGTTATTTTCCTGGCGAAGGTGGAAGTATTATATATATGGGACATAATTCAAAAAATATGTTCAGAAGATTTTCAGAATTACAATTAGGTGATGAAATAAAAGTAACTACATCATATGGAGAATATACATATAAAATATATGATATGCAGTTAATTAAAGAAACAGATGTAGATAAACTTCCTGTTCAAAAAGAAAAAGAAATATTAATGGTATACACATGTTATCCATTTAACAATATAGGGTATGCTACACAAAGATATGTAGTATATGCAGAGTTAGAAAAATAGAAAGGAAAAACAACAATGAAAATATTATTAAATATAATAAAATTTATAATCGCTATTATATTAACAATATGTGTAATCGCATTAATCATTGTAAATGTAGCTTCCTCTACAATATTAAATAAAGAATTTATCTTAGGAAAATTAGATGAAACAAATTATTATGCAAATATCTACACTGCGGTAAAAAGTGATTTTGAAAATTACATATATCAATCTGGATTAGATGAAAGTGTTTTAGAAAACATTGTACCAGCAGAAAAGATAGAAAATGACACAAAAATAATAATAAATAACATATATGATGGAACAAATGAGGATGTAGATGTAACAGAAATAGAAACAAATTTAAGGAACAATATTGAAAATTCATTAGATTATAATTTATCAGCTACACAACAAAGAACAGTAAATGAATTTATTAATAGAATAACACAACAATACAAAGATACAATAACAAAAACAAGTTATGAAGATTCAATTAATAACATGTTAGAAAAAGCAAGAAATATTGTAGATAAGTTACAAAAAGTTAGTATAATAGGAATTGCAGTATCATTTTTAATAATAATAATTTTATCAATTAAGAATTTAATAGCAGGATTAATGTTAATTGGTTCAACATTAATATCTTCAGGAGTGTTCTATATATTGGTAAATATGATAATAAATGCAAAAGTAAAAATCCAAAATATTACAATATTAAATGATGCTATATCAATCTCTTTAAGAGAGATAATAAGTACAATTTTAAAAAATTTAACAACTATTGGAATAACATTATCAATTGTTGGCTTTGTGATAATAATTATTTTTGCCATTATCAGAAGCAGTAAAAAAGAAGAAAGGGAAAATGTAGAACAATAAAAGGAGATATTATGGAAGAATTAGATTTAAAAGAGTTATTCGAAATATTTTGGCATAAAAAAGAACAAATAATATTAATAGTATTAATATTTATGGTAATAGGAATTATATACACAGTTGGATTTACAACACCAATGTATAGTTCATCATCTACATTGGTTTTAGTTGGAACAGAAAGTGGAAATGGTACAGAAAATCAAACAACAGAATCAATTACAACAGCAGATATTACCATCAACTCTAAACTAGTTGCAACATATAGTGAATTAGTAAAAAGTAAAAACATATTAGGACAAGTTATAGCAAATTTAGGAATTCAAATAGACGAAGAAGCATTAAGAAAAAACATAGAGGTTACAGCAGTTGAAGATACAGAACTAATAGAAATAACAGTATCAGACGAAAATCCTACATATGCTGCTAAAATTGTAAATGAAATAGCAAATGTATTTAAAGAAAAAATCGCAGGAGAAATATATAAAGTAAATAATGTATATATAGTAGATCAAGGCGAAGTAGCAAGTACACCATCTAATATCAACCATACAAAAGATATAGCTATATTTATATTTATAGGTATAGTTATTGCTGTAATGTATGTATTAATTGCTAATATGTTAGATACAACTGTAAAGACACAAGAAGATATTGAAAAGAGTATAAAAATACCAGTACTTGCATCTATACCTATGTATGATATGGAAATGGAAAAACTAAAAAAGAGAAAGGGAGGTAGAAGATAGTGAAAAAAGAATTAATAGCACATAGAGATCCGAAATCTCCTGTTTCTGAAGTTTTTAGAACATTAAGAACAAATATACAATTCATGAATACAAATAATAAATTAAAGACATTATTGGTTACATCAACATTACCAGGCGAAGGTAAAAGTTGGGTAACAGCTAATTTGGCTGTTACATTTGCACAAGCTGGTAAAAAAGTAGTATTAGTAGATGCTGATATGAGAAAAGGAAGACAATATACAATATTTGAAGTTTCTCCAAAACCAGGATTATCTAACTATTTATCTGGATTTGACATAAATACTGGGGAAGAAATTTCAGATGATTTAGCAGATTATATACAAGATACACAAGTAAAAAATCTTTATATAATGTCAGCAGGAAATATACCACCAAACCCTTCTGAATTACTAATTTCAGCAAAAATGATTAATCTATTAGATAGATTAAAAGAAATATGTGATATAGTTATAATTGATGGAACACCTTGTGAATTGGTAACAGATGCAATTATCCTTTCTAGAATTGTAGATTCCACAGTTATTGTAACAGCATATAAACAAACTAAAAAAGATGATTTACAAAAAATTGTTACAAATATACAAAATGTTGGAGGAAAAATAGCAGGGATTGTATTAAATAAAATACCAGTATCTGTTAGAAAATATGAACAATCATATTACTATGCTTCAACAACAATGTCTAAACCAGGTTCAAAATCTAGAAATGTAAGGTCATCTAGTAATATGATGTCTGGTTTTAAGCGTAATAAAATAGAGGACATGAAAAGAAGAGTAAAACCAAATAATCCTCAGTTAATGAGAAGTACACAAGCAAAAAGAAATAATTCGGAATTAAAACCAAGTCAAGATATAAAGAGGAGTTATGAACTAAAAGAAGTAAATAACAATAAACCAAATGAATTACAAAGAAAAATAAATGTAGAAAAGACAGAAGATATTTCTTTGGATAAGACAACAGAAATTTTAAATCAAATAAATGCATATTTGGATGAAGAAAAGAAAAATTTAAATAGCAATAAGGGCTAGTGTGATATCACTGGTCTTTTTGTAACCAAAAATTACAAAATTCGATAAAAGATATTGAAAAAAAACGAACTTAACGTTATACTAATATAGTACGAAAAAACAATAAAGGAGCAAAAGAAAAATGATAGACTTTCATTCACATATATTACCTAATATAGATGATGGTTCAAGAAGTATAGAAGAAACATTTAATCTTATAAAAGAAGCAGAAAAAGTAGGATTTGAAGCAATAATATCAACTTCACACTATATGGAAAATTATTACGAAACAGATGTCCCAGAAAGAGAAGTATGGGTAAAAGCAATATTAGAAAATTTAAAGACTAAAAATATAGATACAAATTTATATTTAGGAAATGAAATATATTTTTCAGACAACATTATAGAATTATTGGAAAAAAGAAAAGCATCAACAATAAACGATACAAGTTATGTTTTATTTGAATTACCATTAAATGCAGAGCCTATGAATTTATATGATGTTGTATATGATATGTTACAATATAAATTAGTTCCAATATTGGCACATCCAGAAAGGTATAGTTTTGTACAAAAAGATCCAGATTTAATTTATGACTTAATTGAAAAAGGTGTATTAATGCAAGCAAATTATGGAAGTATAATAGGACAATATGGTGAAAAGGCACGAATGATAGTTACAAGATTTTTTGAAAATAATATGATACATTTTTTAGGCTCAGATGTTCATAGGCAAAATACAATATATCCTAAAATTCCACAAATTTTAGACGAAATAGCTGATATTATAGGTGAAGAAAAATTAGAAGAATTAACTACAACAAATCCAAAGTTAGTTTTAAATAATAAAAAGATTGAAATAGATGAACCATTAGATTTTAAATTAACATTAAAAGAAAAGTTTATAATGAATTTCAAAAGATAATTATATAAAAAATATAGTTTAGTTTGATTCAAATTATATTAAACAAAAACATAGTATAGTTGAAACTATATTAAATAAAAATACAGTGTGATGCAAAATAATTTATATAGGTCAATTTATATGAAAAACAAAGTTGGATGACTTTCAAAAGAATAAAAGTATTAAAATTTGAATAATATAAACTAGAAAATACACAAAAGAAGGCAATTTAAATAAAAGGAAGGAAGTATAACAATGAGAAAATATTTTGGAACAGATGGAATCAGAAGAATTGCAAATACAGAATTAACACCAGAGTTAGTATATAAGGTAGCAAAAGCAGGAGCCTATGTATTATCAAAACATACTGATCATACACCAACAATTTTAATAGGAAGAGATACACGTATATCAGGAACATTGATAGAAAGTGCAATGACAGCAGGATTTTTAAGCTATGGAGCAAATGTAAAATTATTAGGAGTATTACCAACACCTGCAGTGGCATATTTAACAAGAAAATTGAAAGCAGATGCAAGTGTTGTTATATCAGCATCACATAATACATTTGAATTTAATGGAATAAAATTCTTTAGTAATAAAGGAACAAAAATACAAGATTCTTTGGAAGAAGAAATTGAAGAAGTCATGGATTCAGGTAAATTAGAGGAAATAACAGCAAAAAATGAAAAAATAGGAATATCAGAATATAGTCTTGATTTAGTCAATGAGTACATATATTTCTTTAGAAAGAATTTTGACGATAATATTGAAAAACATTTAAAAGATGATTTTGAAGTAGCAATTGACACAGCTAATGGAGCAACTTATGCTGTAGCAGAAAGAATTTTCAAGGAACTAGGAATAAAACACAGAATCATAAATAACAATCCAGATGGAATTAATATCAATGAAAATTGTGGATCTACACATTTAGAAGGCTTGAAAAAATTTGTAGTTGAGAATAAAATGAGTTTAGGAATTGCATATGATGGAGATGGAGATAGATGTTTAGCAATAGATGAAAACGGAAATGAAATAGATGGAGATAAGTTATTGGCAATTATATCTTCAAATCTAAGAAAAAAAGGAAAGCTAAATAAAGATACAATTGTAGCAACAGTTATGAGTAATTTAGGACTAAATAAATATACTGAAAAAAACGGTTTGCAATTAATACAAACAAAAGTAGGAGATAGATATGTATTAGAGGAAATGCTAAAAGAAGGTTATAACCTAGGAGGAGAGCAATCAGGTCATGTAATTTTGCTTGATTATAATCCAACAGGAGATGGAATATTAACATCATTAATGCTAATACAAACAATGTTAGAAGAAAACAAAAAAGCATCAGAATTAGCAAGTATAATAAAACTATATCCACAAGTATTAATAAATGCAAAAGTAAATTCAGATAAAAAATATGATTATGAAAAAGATGAAGACATTAAAAAAGCAATTAGTGAAGTAGAAAAAGAATTTGCAGGAAATGGAAGAGTATTAATAAGACCATCAGGAACAGAACCTTTAGTTAGAGTAATGATTGAAGGAGAAGACCAAAAATATATAACAAAAAGGGCAGAAGAAATAGCAAATTTAATAGAGAAAAAATTAAAATAAGATAATAATTTGATTAAAACCAGTAATATATATTTTTTGTATAATACTGGTTTTTATTGTTTTATTAATTATAATGTTTTGGTTAATTATATAAATTTACAACTTTTTGGAAATAAAGTAATTAAAAATAAATATATAGTTTATTTTTATTTTGAGTTTGTAAACTAAAAAGTGTCATATTCTTAAAATATGTATATTATAAATAATTATATAAAATTGCCAATTAATTGTGAGCTTGTAATGAATTTGTAATACAAATGTAAATAAAAATGTATTGATATATTATAAACAAAATGGTAATATTATAATATAAACTATAGGGAGGCGGATTGGATGTTTATATTTGATATATCAAATATTTTAAACCTATTGTTAATGATTATAGCAACAGTGCTTTTAATATATCTAGCTCAAGAATTAAAAAAGAGTTATATAGCTGGAATTGTATTATTTTTCTATTTAGCAATGTTAATAATGCATGCTGTACAACTAGTAAGATTACCAGAAGAATTTGCAGAAATGATGCCTGTTTTAGGAAGATGTGTAGCGATTGATTTTGCATTTATATTTGTTTCTTTCTTTGCATATTTATGGGTAGATGATATAGAAGCCAAAAAGATGAATAAGAAAAGCATAGACAATAGTTTAGACTGGTTATGGAAAAATGTATAGTAAATAAAACGAACAAAATGGAAAAGTGTAAACGGGGACGGAGATTTTGACAATGTTATCAAAATCTCCGTTCCCGTTTTGTCATTTCTAGTTATATTAGTCCTTCTAGTATTTGTATAGCATTACTTGCTGCACCTTTTCTTAAGTTATCTGCAACAACCCATAAATTAAGACCATTTTTTATACTAAAATCTCTTCTGATTCTGCCAACAAAAACTTCATCATAACCATCAGCTTTTGTTGCAATTGGGTAATAATTTTTTTCTATATCATCAACAACTATAACTCCAGGAAAATTTTGTAGTAATTGTCTTACATCATATAAATCAAAATCCTTCTCAAATTCTATGTTGATAGATTCACTGTGACAATTTAAAACAGGAACCCTAACAGTTGTAGCTGTAATAGGTAAATCTGGTTTATGAAGAATTTTTCTGGTTTCATTTATCATTTTATGTTCTTCTTTCGTATAACCATCTTCCATAAAAACATCTATATGTGGTAAGCAGTTATTAAAAATAGGATAAGGGAATTTCTTAGGAGCAAATCCATTTATGCCATTTTCTAAATCTTCAATTCCTTCTCTTCCTGCACCAGAAACAGCTTGATATGTAGAATACACAATTCTTTTAATATTATATTTGTCATCTAAAGGCTTTAATGGAACAACAGCTTGGATAGTAGAACAATTAGGGTTAGCAATAATTCCATTATTTTTAAAAGCATCATCCATGTTTACTTCAGGTACAACTAAAGGAACGTCAGGATCCATCCTGTAAACACTACTATTGTCAATACATATACAATTTTTTTCTACTGCTAAAGGTATATATTTTTTTGAAACATCTCCACCAGCACAAAATATTGCATAATCAAATTTTTTGTCAAAAGAATTTTCTTTCAATTCTTGAACAATATAATTGATTCCTAGAAATTCAATTTTTTTGCCAGCTGATTTTTCAGAAGAAAATAGAGTGTATTCAACATTTGTGAATGCCTTTTCCTCTAAAACTTTTAGAGCAGTTCTTCCAACAATTCCACTGGCACCTACAATTGCTATTTTGTATTTATTTTTCATAACAATTCCTCCCATAAAAGTATATGTCTGATATACAGTAAAAATTATATATTTATATAATTTTTTGATAAATATACTTTTACAAGGAAATTTTACCATAAAAAAAATAGTTGTGCAATATATGAGGAAATCCTTTAAGGTGTAATAAAATGGAGAAAGGGTCTATTATAATATAAAACATTACACAATTTTGTATAAGCTAAATTTCTAATTCAAATTTAGATACGCAAAATTGTTCCATTTATTTATATTATAATAGACCCTTTCTCCATTTTATTATACCTTAAAGGATTTTTTTAAGTAATAATTTTGTGATTTACAAAAGAACATAAAAGATATTATAGAATAAAATATAATAAACATAAAATGGAGGTGTACAAAAAGGTGAGTATAAAAACTATAAATGAATTAGGTATTGAAGAAATAGGTATTGTAAAAAAAGTTAGAGGAAATGAAACTATAAAACGAAGGCTATTAGATTTAGGATTAATAGAGGGGACAATAATAAAGCCAGTATTAGTAAGTCCATCAGGTGATCCAAGAGCATTTGAATTTAGGGGAGGATTAATTGCTATAAGAAAAGAAGATGGAAAAAATATAGAATTAAAGTAATAATTAAAATATCAATTTTAAGAGGAAAGATAAAATTAATATAAATTTTAAGGATTTCCAATTTGTTATAAAACAATAAAAATAGTAACAAAAAAATAATAAAATAAATAGAATAAAAAAAAACACAAAAGAAAATTAAGGAGGGATGTATGAGTAATGTAAGAAATAAAAAACAAGAAGATGTAAAACAGAAATGTGATTATACAGTAGCATTAGCAGGTAATCCTAATGTTGGAAAATCAACAATATTTAATAACTTAACAGGAATGAATCAGCATACTGGTAATTGGACAGGTAAAACAGTGGCAAATGCAACAGGAAACTTTTATTATAGAGGAGAAAAATATCAATTTGTTGATATTCCCGGTACATATTCAATAATGTCAAATTCAGAAGAAGAGGAAATTGCAAGAAACTATATCTGTTTTGGAAATCCAGATTTAACAATAGTAGTTGTAGATGCAACCTGTTTAGAAAGAAATTTAAATTTAGTATTACAAATTACAGAGATTACAGATAATATTGTTTTATGTGTTAATTTGTTAGATGAAGCAAAAAAGAAGAAGATAAAAATTGATTTAGAAAAATTATCAACTATTTTAAATGTACCAGTCGTTGGTGTTATAGCAAGAAAAAAGAAAACTTTAAATGAGTTGTTAAAGGCAACTAGAAAAGCATGTATGTATAAAAGTGAACTAAAGCAAATTTATAAAATGAAATATAATGAAAAAATCGAAAATGCAATTAGTGGAATTAAAGAAATATTAGTTGATAAATATAATATAAATGATAAATTGGCAAGATGGGTAGCTTTAAAAATGATTGAAGGAGAAGAGGTAATATTAAAAGAAATTGAAAAAAATTTAAAGATACAAATAATAAACGAAAATTTAAAGGATTGTAATGACACAGATATTTTTAATATTAGGAAAAAAACACTGAATGAATTAGAAAACAACGGAATTACAAAGGAAAAGTTTAAAGAAGAAATTGTATCAACAATTGTTAAAAATTCAGAGGAAATAACAAAAAAAGTATGTGAATTTGAAAATAAAGATTATGCTAAAAGAGATAGAAAAATCGATAAAGTCTTAACATCAAAAAGATATGGAATTCCAATTATGGTATTGTTCTTATTGGTTATATTTTGGATTACAATTGTTGGAGCTAATTATCCTTCACAATTATTATTTGCTTTATTTGGAAGTATACAAGAAAAATTGATAAATTTTGCTACATATATACATTGTCCGGGCTGGTTGTCTGATATGCTGATTTTAGGTGTATACCAAACAGTAACTTGGGTTGTTTCTGTTATGTTACCACCAATGGCTATATTTTTTCCTTTATTTACTATATTAGAAGATTTAGGATATTTGCCGAGAATTGCTTTTAATATGGATGGATTTTTTAAAAAAGCATGTTGTAGTCGGAAAACAGATGATTACCATGTGCATGGGAGTGACAAAGTGGGAGATTTTCCTTATATGGTTATATTTAATTTATCCAATATCTTTTGATATAGCTTTTGTTATACAATTTTTATTTTCCACATATTTATATACTATGACTGCTAAAAAGTTTAGTAAAGGGATTGGATTTACAATTGGTTTGATTTTATTACCAACCATATTTTTATTGATACTTGCTTTTGGAAAATCAAAATATACAAAAGAAGAAATGATATAATTTTTGAACTATGCCAGAAATAGATGGATAATGCATCCAATAATGTTAACTAGATGATTTATGCAGGAATATTATATGTAGTTACATTGTTTCCTGCAAGCATAAATTTTAAGTTTACTTGGGATTTATCTTTTTCTGATTCTTCTACAATTATTTTATCTAATAGTTCATCAATGTAAACTTCTAAATTATCTTTTGTTATATTTAATTCTTTTAATATGTTTTCTTTTAGAGTTTTATAATAGAAATCTTTTTCAGTTTGATTTATTTTCTTTGCATTTATTTCTTTTAATTTTACATTTAGACTAGAAATTGCTTCTTCAATAGATATCTTTTTTATCTGTAATTCTTCTTTGCTTAAAAAGCCATCTAAAGCTAAATCTAATAGTTTATCTTTTTTATTTTCAAGAACTTTTATCTCATTTATTATCATTTCTTCTTTTTCTATATTTTCTTCTTCTTTTGAAAGTTCTAAATAAAATGACATTAATTCTTCTGCAATTTCTTCTTTATATATTTCGTATTTTTTAAAAACAATAAGCAAAATATTATATAAATCTTCTTCCTTAAAACAAGCAGGTACACAGTTCTTTTTCCCTTTTTTATGAAAGTCTCCACAATACCAATATATAACATCTTCCTTATTTTTGTAATGTCTTATTTTTCTTACAAAACCACAATTATGTTTTTTGCAATATAATTTACCAGAAAGGGGATAGGTAGTTTGGTGTTTTTGGTACATTTTAGCAGATTTGCTTCTACTTAATAATTTTTGATTTGCTTTATCCCATAATTCTTCCGACACAATTGGAGGTACTTTTTCATAATCTTTAAATACTTTCCATTCTTGTTTTTCATAGAAATTTCTTTTCTTAGTTCTGTAATCTACAACAGTTGATAAACCACCAGTATAGTATCCTTTATATTTAGGGTTTTGAATGATTTTCTTTAATGTATTTTGATGAATGACATTCCCATTTCGGTTATAATATCCTTGTTTGGCTAGTTCAATAGATAACTTCTTTAAACCTATTTTTTGATTATTTGCATATGTATTAAAAATTGTTCTAATTAGTGGCGCTTCTATTTCATCTATTACAAGTTTTCCTTTTTCTTTTTTATAGCCCCAAATATTATTTGTTCCTAAAACTGTTCCTTTTTC